>NZ_JBFTPR010000023.1:0-83546 GCF_056398585.1 Aminobacter sp. 01T433 | reverse complement strand
ATCCTGGATGAACTCGACTTTGCCGCGATGGCGATCGCCGAAGCGCGGAACGGGCGCTACAGCATCTTTGGCGATTTGATCTACTCCAAGATTTCGTCCGGCCGAGGCACCCCGCGAGGCGTCCTTGCTGACAGTGTGGATCTGACGTCAACAACCTTTGCCGGCTTCCTGGGTGCTGGCTATTCCGTTTTCGAAAGCGACGCTGGGCGGTTCGATATCGTTGGCGGCATGCGGGTTTGGTCGGTCGATACCGAGATTTCCTTCAGCGGCGGCATTCTGGGCGGCGTGTCGAGAAGCGACAGCGCCACCTGGGTGGATGGCCTTGTCGGTGTCCGCGGCAACTATTCGTTCACGCCCAAGGTCTTCTTCACGGGCTGGGGATTGGTCGGAGCCGGGGGTGCGGACGTCGACTGGGATGTCGCCGCGGCACTGGGCTATCGTTTCAACGAGCGTTTCTCCGCCATTGCGGGATATCGGGCGCTTGGCGTCAACTACGAAAACGACGGCTTTGTCTTCGATGTCGTTCAGCAAGGCCCGATCTTCGGTCTGACGATGCACTTCTAGCGCGGCCTCGTAGACGGATCGTCGGGCGACTGAAAAACTCAATAGGCCACCCACCGATGTCGTCCGTGGCCTCAACTCCGGATCACCGGCTCCCCCCTGTCATTGGAATAAGCCGCTCGCTCGCAGCTGTAGTGAGGGAATTAAAAGGAGTGCCGGGAGGTCACCGGCAGGCCCATGCTAAAGCGTGTCGGAGGGGACCACGCCTCACAGACGGGCAAAGACCCCGTTGCGGCAGGAAGGTCCTGCCCAGAAAAGCGCAGCTGAAAGGTGAAGACCACGCCCATTCTGCTCCGCTCACCAAAACGTCGGTCATTCAAATCAGGTTCCCACAAAACAGAAAAATAGCCCCGCCAACCTTTCGGCAGGTAGTGCGGCGATGCGATGGTTGCCGCCACCAAAAACAAAAATTAGAAGAAGGTAATATTTGGCTTTGCGTTTCCATGGCTCATTAACGTGAGTGGCACATGCTGATGCCATCCGGGTCACCGCCCCACAGCCCACGGCCCGGATCGCGCGCTCGGCTCAAAGGTCGGTGGCATCCCTGCTTGCCGAAACCGGAAAGGCCGGGCGCGTTGCCTTGTAAATGGCTGAGGATTCCGACCGCCCGACACCTTCGGTCATCTCAACGCGCTGTAAAAATCATCGTCAATCCATTGATCTAGCTGCTTGCCCCAGATCGGGAGAGCAACATCGCTTTCTTTGCTTTTCCGAAGACATAGGGTCGAATTCGGCGAGGACGATCCCACTCGCAGAGGCAGTTGTTCTGAAAAAGCCCGCGGTAACCGTGGTGCCTTTAGAGACTTAGGAAATCGTCGCCATTTGGCCCATCACTTCCACATGCCGCGCATTCGAGCGCCTATGTCCACACGAATGGCTGGTTTCGACTGGCTCGCTTCGTTGTGGCCCGCACGCGGCCAGATTTGGCGATCGAAATGCTCGAGGATCGATCCTGGTATAAAGCGGGTCCGCGAAGCGTAGACATGGCGGTCACCGCGCGCAGCCTGGCCATGAGTATAAAAACGCTGCGGCGTAATGAGATGTAGCGAATCCCTGGCGCGCGTCATGGCGACGTAGAGCAACCGCCGTTCCTCATCGACTTCTTCAGTCGTGCCGACCCCGAGATCGGAAGGAATGCAACCGTCGACCGAATTCAGCACGAACACGTTCTTCCATTCCTGGCCCTTGGCGGAATGGATGGTTGATAAGATCAGATAGTCCTCATCGTGGAGGGGAGGGCCAGCCTGGTCGCTTGTGGCATCTGGTGGATCGAGTGTCAGATCGGTGAGGAAACGTTCCCGACTGGGATAGCCAGCTGCGATCTGCTCGAGTTGCAGGAGATCGGCCCGCCGGGTAATTGCGTCCTCATGGCGCCGCTCAAGGTGGGGCTCAAACCACAGCCGGACCCGTTCGATGTCGGCGGGCCAAGCAGGCGATTTCTGGCGTAGAGCGGTGAACAGGGCGACAAAGCTTGGCCAGTCCGCTGCGGCGCGTGCTGGCACGGCAAAGCTCTGCAATGCGGTCTGGGCATCAGGCCCCGCTTCCAATACCTGCAAGATCTGGCCAGCGGTGGAAGGCCCGATGCCTGGCAAGATCTGCAGTACACGGAAGCCAGCCACACGATCGCGCGGGTTCTCTGCCAGCCTCAAGACCGCCAGCACGTCCTTCACATGAGACGCGTCGAGAAACTTCAGGCCCCCGAATTTTATAAATGGGATGTTGCGCCGCGTCAGTTCGATCTCGAGAGGTCCACTGTGATGAGACGTACGGAACAGCACGGCTTGCGACTTTAGAGTGCTACCAGCCTCGCGCTCTTCAAGGATCTTCTGACAGACATAACTTGCCTGAGAGGCTTCGTCGCGAACCGTGACCAGGTGTGGCCGCTCCATCGATTTGCGATCAGTCCAGAGATTTTTGGTGAAACGCTCTGTCGCGCCGGAGATGACAGCATTGGCGGCTGCCAGAATTGGCTCAGTCGAACGGTAGTTGCGATTGAGCGTGATCACTGCGGCAGGGGTGGAAAACTGTTGCGGGAAATCAAGGATGTTCCGCACCTCGGCTGCGCGGAACGAGTAAATCGATTGGGCGTCATCGCCGACAACGGTCAGCCCCGCGCCATCGGGTTTTAGTCCGAGCAGGATGGCGGACTGCAGCCGATTGGTGTCTTGGTATTCATCCACCAGGATATGATCAAAGCGCGATGCAAGTTCGGCGGCGAAAGACGGTTCGCCCGTCAGATGCGCCCAATAAAGCAGCAAATCGTCATAATCGAGTACGTTTTGGGCTTGCTTGGCATGGACATAGGCGGCGAAGAGCTGCTTGAGCTCTTCTGCCCAGCCGATGCACCATGGAAATGCTCCGCCTAGCACATCTTGTAAAGCCGATTGCGCATTGACGGCGCGAGAATAGATGGCAAGGCACGTCGATTTGGCCGGAAAGCGGCTCTCTGTCTTGGAGAGGCCTAGCTCGTGGCGCACCAGATTCATGAGGTCCGCCGAGTCCTCCCGGTCATGAATCGTGAAAGCTGGATCAAGCCCGATTTCCAACGCATAGTCACGCAACAGTCGGGCGCCCATGGCGTGGAACGTTCCTGCCCATGTCAGCGCATCGGTGACAACGGCCGCATCCTTGCCCAGGACCTCGCCAGCAATCCGCTCGACACGTTTGGTCATTTCCACGGATGCGCGGCGTGAGAAGGTCATCAGAAGAATTCGCCGCGGATCTGCACCTTTGACAATCAGGTGGGCGACGCGGTGGGCGAGTGTGTTTGTCTTGCCCGACCCTGCACCTGCAATGATCAGCAGGGGAGCAGCTACCTCGCCAGCTCCATGTAGCACAGCGGCTCGCTGCTCAGGGTTGAGCCTGGCAAGGTATTGGGGTTCGAGGCTCGAATCTCGGGCGATTTTGTTCATCGAGCGATGAAGCACTGTTTCCGTTTCGTTCGCAATCGGCATGGCGCCGCCTGCCGATCACATTTGGCCAAGCAGGACACTAAGACGGGCAGGGCGCTTCTGCAGGCCCGCATTTTTTGATCTTCGGAACCTTGTCTTCTCGATGGTTTTCTTTGAGCACCGATCTGAGGAGACAAATGATGGCTCAACCCAACGAACAGACGATCATCGATCTAGAGAAGAAATTTTGGCGGACGATAGTGGATAAGGACATCGAAGGTTCCCTGGCGATATTGGGTGGAGAATCTATTGTCGCGGGTGCGCAAGGGACCGCACTACTCACGCATGACGACTATCGTGGCTTGGCTAGGCAGGGCGATAGCCTGTGGCAGCTGAAATCCTACCAACTCGACGATGTGAAGGTCATGTTTCCTTCCGAGGAAGTGGCTGTCATCGCCTACATCGTGACCGAGGACATGGAGGTTGAGGGTATGCCGTTGACATTAAGAGCAGCCGACGCAACCACTTGGGTCCGCCAAGATGGCGAGTGGCTGGCAGCCCTTCACACGGAATCGGTGCTTGGCGATCCCTTCGGACGCGACCGTAAGGCTGCGTAGCCGGGGACCGCTTTCTCCACACAGGCCGCAGGTTCCCAAAAAGACTCAGGATTTTGGTCGTTGGCGAGAGCATGCAAGGCATAGCGGACGCTCATGTGCAAACGCGATGCTGTCTTAAGCGTGTTGGAACCGTTTTGCCGTTTTAGGGCTTATGCTGGTTTCGGGATGTTCCCATGCTCAACGAAAGCGATCCACCAAAAGCAGCCCAATCGGCGTCGCTCAAGTATGTGACCGATAGTGAACCCGGAGTGCTACGCCGGAAGATAGGAAGATCTTTTCGTTATACGTCGAACGGCAAGACGGTGAGCAAAGCCACACTCAGGCGCATCAAATCCCTCGCCATTCCTCCCGCATGGACTAATGTCTGGATATGCCCCGACCCGCATGGGCACATTCAAGCGACCGGGCGCGATCAGCGGGGGCGGAAGCAATACTTGTACCACCAGCAATGGTCGCAATATCGGGATGAAGCCAAATTCTCTGGTCTCGTGGACTTCGCGCATGCGTTGCCTCGCCTGCGCAAACAGGTCGAACAAGATTTAAGCTTACCGGGCCTCGTGCGTGAGCGAGTCCTGGCTCTCGTCGTTTGGCTGTTGGACCAAACAATGATCCGTGTCGGCAGTCCCATCTATGCAAAGGCGAACAGGAGCTATGGGCTGACGAACTAAGGAACAAGCATGTCAAGATCGTGGGTTCGACGATCCGCTTTGCTTTCAAGGGCAAGTCGGGGAAGGAACGGAAGCTGAGCATAGATGATCGGCGTATGGCGAGGGCGATGCGATCGCTCCAAGATATTCCTGGTCAGATGCTGTTTCAGTATTTGGACGGTCAAGGTGGCTTGAACGCAGTCACCTCAAACGACGTAAACGCCTACATCCGCGAAGCAAGCGGTGGCGAATTCACCTCCAAAGGCTTTCGCACCTGGGGCGGTACGGTTCGAGCCCTGACGCTTTTTGCGGGGCGCAAAGCTCCCGATACCGACCGCATGATGAGGCGGGCATGCAACGAGGTGATCGATGAAGTTGCCACCGTTTGGGAAACACCAGAGCCGTATGTCGGCAAGGCTACGTTCACCCGCGTGTCGTGGAGGCTTGGGCCGAAGGTCGCCTTCCAGCTGATATTGCAGAACTTGGGAAGCCGCCTCGTGCATTGCGACTTGACCCGCAAGAACGATTGGCTGTCGCATGGCTGCAACGGTTTGGCTAAGGCAGCACTGTTTTCAGTACTGATACGGCCGGCTGAGGCTGCCTGCAGCAGCCCAAAAGTGAAGAGTGGTACGGCTGAGCAGATGACTGAGGCGCCGAGTTTCAAATATCCTGATCGGATCAGACACCTCTCAACCACAAATGAACTGTGGTAGCGGGGTGTCCGATCGATGACGGTCAGGAATTCTACATCAGAGCGCGAGTCGGTCAGTCAATGATCTGCAAGACCTTGCGGGTCTGCGGGTCAATGAGCACCGTATGGCCGTCCATGACCACATACTGATACTGTTTTGGCAGCCTGTTGTCGGCGAGTGCGCCGGGCTTGAGAATATCAGGAATGATCGCCCCGACTACTAGTTCGAAGTTGGATGGACGTTCGACAATCACCGGGTTGGTTTTCACGTATTCCCGGACCACGGTTTCCTGTTCTGGGGTCACTGCTACAGTCTGGGCAGCGGCGAATGCGGTTCCTGCGAGCAGGATGGTGGCGGCAAGTGCGCTTCGGAAAATCATCTCATAACCTCCTGTTGGGTTGAAGGGTAACAACCGCTAGGGACCGAAACGGTTCCGTTATTGGTTACCTTGCCAACCTCATGCCCACGACGTCGATGATTCAAATCCTGCCCCTGTAAGAGCACGATTTCAGAAGCGAAATCGTTCGGATAGGAGGCTGCGGCCGTCGCTTTCAGGGTGTCCTGGTCTCCACTCGAGACTAAATTCTCCCAGGAGAGGCGTTACGATTGCCGCGCAAAAACGGGAGGTGACATACACAAACAAGCGAGGGAACGAATGGCCTGTTCAAGCCGTTTGTATAGCTTGATGCCCGTAATTATCCGGCGTCAAGAACACAAGGGATCCCAACATGAGACGCATTGTTTTGGGACTGGCGGCGCTCTTTATGACCGCGGGTATGAGTTATGCGGCCGAGCCTGCGAAGATGGCAGACACGGCCAAGGGTAAAGTCTATGCCGACACGAAGGGCATGACCCTCTACACGTTCGACAAGGACAAGGCTAACACATCGAGTTGCTATGACGATTGTGCTGCAAAGTGGCCAGCCCTGAAGGCTGCGGCCGGCGCGAAAGCCGCGGGAAAATGGACTATCGTCGATCGCAAAGACGGTTCCAAAATGTGGGCCTATGACGGCAAGCCGCTCTACACGTATGCCGACGACAAGAAGCCAGGCGACGTGAAGGGCGATGGCGTTGGTGGCGTATGGCACGTGGCCGCGGCCAAATAGTCCCTCGGACCAGCGCAGCTAAAGTTGATGGCAAACAGGCCCGCTCCCACCATCGGGGCGGGCTAGTTCTTTACAGGGTTCGGACGTGGGAATGACATTGCGTCTTCTTCACCAGTTGGGGTTGCCGGCATGAAACCATTGAACAGGGAAATGACGGTTCGGTCGCTGCCACAGGAATCACCACGGGGTAGCTTTCCTACCTTGGTGGGTATCGTCGCCACTGTCGCCGCGCTCTATCTTGGGCGCGACATTTTCTTGCCGTTGGCGATCGCCATCCTGCTCACGTTCGCCCTTGCTCCCGTCGTGTCGTGGCTGCGGAAACTCCACGTTCCGCGACCCGTGGCCGTCATTTCGGTGGTCTTTGGGGCGTTCGTTTCGATATTCCTGTTCAGCGCGGTGGTGGCGACGCAGATCGGCAGTCTCGCCCAAAACCTGCCAGTCTATCAGAGTAACATCGAAACCAAGGTGCAGTCCATCAAGGATGCCAGTGTCGGTGCGGGCCTTGTCAATCGTGTCTCGCAACTTCTGGAGCGTCTCGGAAACCAGATTGGGAAGGAGCCGCAGCCCAAGGCCGAGGGTGCCGCCCCGTCAGGCGAACAAGCCACCGCTCCGCTTCCGGTTGAAGTCATCGAGCCAAAATTGCAGCCACTACAACTGCTCCAGACGATCATCGAGCCGCTGATCCAGCCGCTCGCGACCGGAGGCATCATCGTGGTGGTGGTGATTTTCATGCTGCTGAAGCGGGAAGATCTGCGCGACCGCTTCATTCGCCTTGTGGGAGCAGGCGACCTCCACCGTACGACCGCTGCTCTTCAAGAAGCAGGCGGCCGCGTAGGACAATATCTTTTGATGCAACTCGTCGTGAATATTACCTATGCGGTGCCGCTCGGCATCGGCCTGTGGGTCATCGGCGTACCCAATGCTGCGCTTTGGGGTTTGATGGCACTTCTGCTTCGGTTCGTGCCCTATATCGGACCTATCATCGCATCTATCTTCCCATTGGCATTGGCGCTGGCCGTTGATCCTGGCTGGACAATGGTGCTGTGGACCGCAGCACTGTTCATTGTTATCGAACTTGCCACCAACAATGTCATCGAGCCTTGGCTGTATGGGTCGCGCACTGGCATTTCTCCCCTGGCCATCATTGTGGCGGCGATATTCTGGACCTGGTTATGGGGGCCGCTTGGGCTCCTGCTTTCGACGCCGCTTACCGTGTGCCTTGTCGTTTTGGGACGACATGTGCCGCAGTTCGAGTTCCTCGACGTGCTCTTCGGTAACGAACCCGTGCTCGAGCCGGATCAGCAGATTTACCAGAGGTTTTTGGCTGGCGACGCCGAGGAAGCGACCGATCGCGCCGAGATGTTCCTCGAAGATAATGACCTGATCACCTTCTATGAAACGGTTGCCATTCCTGCCCTCGCTCTGGGCGAGTTCGACCGGGCGCGAGGTGTCTTGGCGGACGACCGTCGCATTCGAGTGGCTGAAAGCGCCATCGCCCTCGTTGAAAATCTCGAAGAATATGCGGACGAAGAGGCGGCGGAGGATGAAGGCGAAAGCGCCGCCATACTGGACAAGCCTCATGATAATGACCCAGCAGTGGCCGATGAGGCAGCGGAGCTTCCGGATGGTACCGGCAAGACCGTGTTGTGTGCCGGCGGGCGCGGTGAGCTCGACGATGCCGCTGCGGCAATGCTGTCACAAGTTCTAACTGTGCAAGGTGCTACTGCCCGTTTGATAGGGCATCACGCCATGGAGCCCGTTCAAATCAGGAAAATGGACCTGAGCGGGGTCGATGCGGTCGTCATTGGATTTCTGAACGCTGGGTCGGTGGTCCACGCGCGTTATATGGTGCGCCGCCTTAAGCGATCTCGAAGTTCGCTGCGGGTGGGGGTGGTATTCTGGACGCCAGCCGAGGAGGCGCAAGATGACGTCAAGCTGGGTGCCTCGATCAATTGTGATTTCATCGCCCGTACCATGGCACAAGCCGTTATCGGCGCGCTAGCAGACGAAACGGCTGTGCGCCTCAAACCGCCAGTGCGCAAAGTTGTGCGGCGGAAGCCAAAGATTCGATCCAAGGCAAAGGAACCCGTCTGAGGCTGTTGGTGAGGGTGGGAACCGCGGCGACGGTCAAGTCCCGCCCGACGACGACGGCGTCAAGCACAGCCCGATCCGACAAAACCCAGCTCCGGAAGACGGGAAGGATCTCGTTGAGCGCGAAACAGCCGGGCACATGTGGCAGCATCCTGTTCGGAACCCACTGTGTTGATTTCCACTGAGAGCTGACCCACGCAGCCTGATATTTCCATTGAGAATCGGCTCTGACGCAGTTTTGCTGAAGTTGAACTTCAAAGTTGCGCCGATCAATCGCGCCTGTAGCAGATCGAGTTTTGCTCGACCGTACATCTGGCGTTTGATCAGCTTCAGGCGCGTGATTTGACCTGCGGTTTGTCCATTCGGCCCGGGTGGTCTGGGCGATCATGATCCGCGGCGAGGTTTACCAGGCGCGCCATGCCCCGCACCTTGCGGCATAGAGTCGCCAAGAGATGAGATCCTGAAGGCAAGAAACAGTTCGAGCCGGCCGATCGGCTCCATGAGGTTGTGAGAGCGAAGCGATATGATGGCGAAACCGGTCAGGCCGGAAACAGGGACAACCCGCGGACAGTCCGAGGCGTCATAGCCTGCTAAGCAGATTGGGACCTTGTTTTGCCGACCCCATCAGGGCCAGCAGTCTCCTATGGCTGCATCAACAGATCCCATGATTTGCGGCGCAGGCAGATTAGACTGCGCCATCTCAAGCTCTGGAGGCCTGATCATGTCGCAATCATTCAACGGCGCAGAAATTGTCCAATACGATCGTACGCTCGTGCTGGCTATCGAACTAAGCAACAAAAACTGGGTTTTGGCGGCCCAGGTGCCCGGCCTGCCGCAGACCAAAGCGAAGCGCGCCATTGAGCCAGATAAGCTTGCTCTTCATTGCGCAATCGATGGCTATCGTGCTCGTGCTGCTGCTGCCGGCCACCCGGTAGATCGGGTGGTTGCGACCTACGAAGCTGGATGGTCCGGGTTCTGGCTTGCCAGATGGCTGATTGCCAAAGGAGTGGAGGTCCATGTCATCCAGCCTTCCAGCGTTCCCGTCGATCGTCGCATGCGTCGCGCAAAGTCGGACGGGATCGACGCCGAGTTACTCCTGCGTACGCTGCTGGCGTGGCTTCGCGGCGAACCGCGTGTCTGCTCCATGGTACCGATCCCTGACGAAGCCGATGAGGATGCACGGCGCTCTGTCCGCGAACGAACAGAGCTCGTGTCCGAACGCGTCAGCCTTGCCAACCGGATCGGTGCTGTCCTCGCGACGCTCGGCGTCGAGGATTACAACCCGCTCCTGAAAAACCGCCGGCGGCGTCTGGCCGACCTTCGTACCGGTCTGGATGACCCAATCCCACCTCACGCCCGAGCCAAGATCGAACGGTTGCTGAGCCGGCTGGAGCTCGTTCTCGATCAGATCGCCACGCTGGAACACGACCGCGATGCGGTAGCGGAGGTGCCCGCTTCGGATGATGCCAGTCGGATGATCCAGCAGCTCAGCAGTCTGCGCGGTATAGGGGTGCAGAGTGCCACAATATTGGTCCGCGAGGCCTTCGTCCGTCGCTTCGCTAATGCCAAAGCGCTCGGTTCTTATGCAGGTCTTACTGCGACGCCTTACAACAGTGGTGGGGTGGAACGAGAGCAAGGGATCGGAAAGGCCGGGAACCGGCGGCTTCGAACGGTGATGGTGGAGCTGGCCTGGCTCTGGCAACGCTACCAGCCTGGTGCTGCCCAGGTCGCCTGGTTCCGGGAACGCACCGGCTCTACTGGCCGCCGCGTCCGCAAGGTCATGGTGGTCGCGCTGGCTCGCAAGTTGCTGATCGCTCTGTGGCGCTTTGCCGTCGATGGAGTCGTACCCGAGGGAGCGACCATGAAGCCCGCCGTATAATAATTATCGAGATCGGGCAGCTCTGCGACGGCAAAGCAGCCCGGTGACCGAGGGAACGTCGCCGTTGTCCGGCGTGGTGCTCCAGTGCCGTTTTCACAGAGTGGTGCCGTTCCTTTGGAGCTCTCCCGTCCCGAATGCGGGACAGTGGTTGGGATATCATCCCGCCGGATGTGAGGTTAGCAGGCAGGCCCTGCAGGAAGAGAGCTCACCTCGGATTACAAATGCGTTGACGGGAGAATCATCATGTGGGGCCGGACAGAAGACTGCACCCGACCCACGCGCGTCGAATTATCTCTTGCAATGCGGGAGCCATCCACAGAGGACCGTCCGGAGACGGCTCCGTCATCGCCGACGGCAATCGGGCCGTCAACGGTGACGATTCCTTCCTCCGTGGAGCATTCGCTTCCGCCGCTCGGATTTGTCACCCGAGCGGCTTTTTATTGTCAGGATGGTGGACGGACGAGGCTAGGGCCCATCAGTCTTAGCCTTCAAACGTTTGGCACTGAGATACATCACTGCTGACGCCGCTTTCGTGCGGTCCCAGCCGGCGGCCTCGGCATAATCCAGAAGCTTATCGACATGTTCTACTAAGGCACCTTGGCATTCAGCGTCGTAAGCCAGGGCACTTGGGTGATTTTCGGGCGATTTTATCATAGGTAACTTTGCCATTGGTTACGTCCGAGTAGCTGGGAGGGGGCAGCAGCTAGCTGCTGCCCCCGCCGATCAATCAAGCGTGGGCAGATCGAGACCCCGCACTTTCCAGGGGCATCTCGCCGTCCTGTACCAGGATGTCTTTCTTCCGAGCAAAGGCGGCGAAGACACCCCTGGCTGTCTCAGCGTCAATGTCTCCAGACAATGCAGCTTTACAGGCCCTAATTGCCGCTCGCTGCTCAGGACTATTCCCGCACCACTCCATCGCGAATTGAAAGGCATCGACGACGGTGTTGAGTTGGCGAGGGAAGCCAAGCCCGACCCAAACACGGATGGGCTTTTCGAAAGATTGTGCGAGCATCGCGCGTCCTCCGCTTATGCACCGAGACCGCTTGCGCCAGCCTTTCCCCCTGTCATCCATGGCAGCGGGATGCTGACTTCTTCGAGAATGTTGGCGGATTTGGCGAAGCCGCAGAATGCTTGTCTCGCGGCGCCTAGCGGGTAGTTGCTATCAAAAGCTCGTTGACACGCGCGGAGAGCCGTCTCGTAAATCGTGCCGCGTCGGTTCTTTGGCCATTCGTAGAGAAATTCGAGGGCGTCCTCCAGACAACTTATTTCCTCGATAAGGCTGTTTCCGGACTTTACGAAAACAGGGCTGTCGAACATCCGATCGCTCATCAGATCCTCCAAGTCGAACGAAAGATTGCGTTTTTGAATAGGCCGACGCCGACAGCGGCAGCGACCCGCAATCGATATGTGTCGTCAGATTTCCGGTTTCAAGATCAGTTCGACTCAGGGGTCAGCAATGGAGCAATGTCGTGCAGCACCGCTGAGTTAGGCGATTTTCGCAAGAATTTGGGCATCGATACAGAAATCAAGAAATGCCTGGCGACCTTCTGTGGTGAAAAGCGGCGAGGCCCGATCGGTAGCGAGTGCCCCCCCAGCGTGCAAAATTCCCTCTTCCCGCCCTCCACGCTCCACGATGTATGAATGAATGGCCGAGCTTGGTTCGAGACCTCGGTCATACTTGAATTGATGTCAGCTATCGCTTTCTGGTCGGCGGAAGCTGCCTGTCCGGAGACGGCCCCCGAGCGGTAGTGTCGGAATCCTGTTTCTTCTTTGGCCAATCAAGGCCAAGGAGAACTCACATGGGTCATTCTCATTTCGATGATGCTAGCCGTGAGCACGCCGCTTGGAACGCTGGAAGGAAGGTTGGCACCATAGCTTCGCTCATCGAAATCACGAAGGAGTGGGCGGGTCGGAATGCAAACGCCATAAAGAAGGCCGGTAGGATTATCGGCTTTGGCTATGACGATTCCCAACTTGCCGACAAACGGCACCCTAACGCAGACGATCTGGACAAGATATCGACCGATCTTCCCGTGGTTGTTCTCCATCAATCGCTCCATTTGGCAGCCTTGTTAGAGAAGCCACCGCAGATCAATGAAATGACCTTCAGCTCCTGCTGGGTCAGCGTATGCGGTGCGCTCGAGGAATCCGCGGCCGTTTCTGCCGAACCTTCTCCTGGAACTGACGCATCTGCCGGCGCAAAGATCTGGCCGACGCGCCGGGCGATCAGGCTGTCGGGGCCGGCCTCCTGCGCGCGCAGGCGCAGCAAGGCGAGCATTTCGGGACCCTCCTCAAAAAAAGCCGCGCGATAGGTTGCGCTGGGCAGGGTCAGCAGGATTTCATCAAGCACCGAAGCGGTGCGTTCGGCCTTGCCAGTCTTCATGCCGGCCAGCACCGCCAGCAGGCGCATCCGGAGCATTCGCGGCACACTGAAGGGACGCTCCTGCGCCACCTCCAGGCGCTGCAGCATGTCGAGCGCGCGCTCCACCTGGCCTTCCTGTATCCAGATTCGTACCCACAGCGTGGCGGGTACCTCGCCGCGCAGCCGGAATGAAAGCCGGTTGCGCTCGATGTCGAATGCCGTTTCCGCCCCCAAATCGAAACGGTCGGCGAAACGCTTGGCGCCCTGGATGTCGCCGAAGTGGATGATCGAGCGCATCTGCTCGCGTGCCACCAGCCTTTGCAGGCGTGGAAAGCCACGGCGCAGTGCGGTGCGTCTTGCCTGTTCGAGCACGGCGTCCACGCCGTCGAAATCGTTCCTGACCATTCTTGCGCGGATGCGGGACAGATAGGCTGCTGCCAAAAGGTCGAACCAGCAGTCGTTCTTTTCCAGATGCGGCAGCGACCATTCGAGGATGCGCTCGGCGCCATCGTGAAGACCACGCTCCGATAGCGTCTCAGCCAGCAGGACTTGCGCGATCGCATCGAGGTCGCAACCCTTGCCAATAGCGTTCTGCGCGTCGCTGGCCAGGCGCTCGTAGGTCGCACTTGCACCTTCCAGGTCGCCGCGAAAGAACTGTGCCTGCCCTACATGGGCATAGAGGTGCATCGCCCCGAAAAACGCTCCTGCCTGGCTAAAGGACTGAATCGCCAGGTTGCCGTGGCGCTCGGCGCGCTCAAACTCGCTGCGCTCCAGATATTGAAAGCACAGCAGGTTGTAGGTCAGCGCGCGCTGCACGGGTTCCACTAGGTCAAGCAGCGTCAGATCGCGCTCGAGAAGCGACAAGTCTAGGGCTTCTATGCGGTCGTCGCGGTACAGCGCCATGAGGGCGCCGATCAGGCGAACCTCGTTGACCAGGATGTTGTCGGACCTGTCGATGGTCCGATTGACCAGCTCGAAATAATGAGTTGCCAGCGCCAAGTTGCCACCTTTGGCGGCGGCGACGGCCAGTCCGAGAAAGCTACGTGGGAACTTTGCGGCTTCCGGTTCAGGCAGCACCGCCGCCAGTGCATGAAACTGCTGCAGCAGCCCGCGGGCGCCGGCATAGACCTGTCGCCATCCCCCGCACTTTCGGAAAATTCCCCAGCAAGGCGGAAGTCTTCCGCATGCAACGCGTGGCGGATGGCACTCGCCCAGTCACGGCGGGCCGCCTACCAGTATGCGGCACTGCGCCTGATCTGGTTGATGTCCAGCCCGCGAGCGAGGACTTCCTGTATCAGGTATTCCTGGAATACCGCATGCAGCTTGAACTGCCTGTGCCCATCATCGAACGCCTCGATCGGCAGGCCGCCGACGGCAATATCGGAGGCCAGTTCGGCGGCGGCCGAAGGACTGACGACCGCGCTTGCCAGCTCGGCGCTGAAATAGGGCAGGGCCGCAACGCCGACCAGCGCCGATTGCATAGGGACCGAGAGCGACGAAAACACCTGTTCGGAGAGGTAGCGCGCCATGTCGAGCTGGGTGCCACTGAGTTCCAGCAGGTCTCTGTCAGTCACGGCCCCGTCGCGTAGCAGGACGCGAGCCAGCTGCAGTGCCACGGCCCAGCCCTGGGTTTTCTGAACCAGCGCCTCGATCTGCGATTTGTCGAGCTTGACCCCTGCCATGGCGAGCAGGGTCTGAGCCTCTCCGGCCGAAAAACGCAGATCGCTGGGCTTCAGATAGGTGAGCTGGCCATTCAGCTGCATCGCCGAGATGGCCGCCAACCTCGGCTCCGATCTGGAGATGATCAGCAGCCGGAGGCTTCGGGCCTGCGGCGAAAACAGGAGCCGAGCCGCGCCAGCGTCGCATCGTTTCCATCGCTCTGGGCGAAATGATAATCGTCGAGGAACAGGTACAGGGGGGGCGCAGCCGTTGCAACTGGGTCAGAATGAGGCTCAGAGCATGCTGCTGCGACAGACTGGAATAGTCCTGCGCCGCAGCGGGGAAGACGTGTGCTGCGGTGAGAACTCCGAGCAGTCCGAGGAGGAAGTGGGTGCCGTCGCGATCGTCGCCATCCAGCGCGACCCAAGCTGCTTGGTGGCCTTGATTGCGCAGATCCTCGTAACGCTGGTTCATCAACGAGGACTTGCCGAAGCCGGCAGGCGCTATGACTAGTGTCAGGCGTCGGTCGCCGGCATCGTCGAGCAGCCTCAGCGTCCGGACGCGCCTGACCTGAGCCATGCGTGCATCAGCTTCACCTTCAGAGATGCGCTTGGGCGCCGCCATTCTGTCAGAATCCAGGATCAATCAGCAAGCCGATATCATGAGCCGCGCGAACATATACACCTTGAGGCCACCCAAGGCGGTGTTTGTGCTGCGGATCGGGGCCATCTGCGAGGCGGTGATGATACTGCGCCGGGCA
Organism: Aminobacter sp. 01T433; assembly: GCF_056398585.1. Taxonomy (NCBI): domain Bacteria; kingdom Pseudomonadati; phylum Pseudomonadota; class Alphaproteobacteria; order Hyphomicrobiales; family Phyllobacteriaceae; genus Aminobacter; species Aminobacter sp. 01T433. The sequence goes on along the minus strand of NZ_JBFTPR010000023.1, from coordinate 68,281 downwards.
TATCTTGTTTGCGGCGTGTATCATCGCCAAACCTTCGTTGACGTTTCCAAGTACAGCCCCAGCGCCCTTAACAACGACATCTCCAACGTACTCGAGGAGGGCCTCGTCCGTTGGGTCAACAAGCTCGGTTATGGCCTACTCGAGGTCGAGCGGAACGGCCGCTTGTCGATGGCATTATCCCGGAACCTGACAGACCGCTCCCGGCCCCAATTCTCAAACACCCTCTTAGCCCAAGCGCTTGCCGGATTCGGTGCGTTATGCGTTGAGTGCGGCGAAGTTCTCCCGCGCCCGCCTCTGCGACCCGTTGAGATCCAATATCGGGCGCGGATAGCTTTGGCCGAGCACCACGCCGGCACGTCCGAGCACGCCCTTGGGCGCCTCGAATGGCCGGTGTATCCAGGCATCCGGCATTCCGGCCAGTTCCGGCAGCCAGCGCCGGACGAATGTGCCGCGTGGGTCGAAACGCTCGCCCTGCAGCAGGGGATTGAAGATGCGGAAATAGGGCGCGGCGTCCATGCCGCAGCCGGCGACCCACTGCCAGTTGCCGGGGTTGCTCGCCACGTCGGCATCCACCAGCGTGTCCCAGAACCATTTTTCGCCCTGCCGCCAGTCGATGAGCAGGTTCTTGGTCAGGAACGAGGCAACCAGCATGCGCACGCGGTTGTGCATCCAGCCGGTCTCCCACAGCTGGCGCATGCCGGCGTCGATGATCGGGATGCCGGTGCGCCCGCGCGTCCAGGCCGCGAATGCGTGCCGGTCGTCGCGCCGTTCCAGCCCGGAAAGCTTGTCGCGCATCGCGACGGCGGCAATGTCGGGGCGATGGTAGAGCTGGTGATAGTTGAAGTCGCGCCAGATCAGCTCGGACAGGAACTTTTCGACGGCCGTGCCCCTTGCCGGATGCTCGGCGGCGACCGCCTGCGCGGCATACCAGACCTGCCGGGCGCTGATCTCGCCGAAGCGCAGGTGCGGGGACAAGGCCGACGTGCCCGGCCTGCCCGGACGGTCGCGGTCCTCGACATAGCCTTCGAGCGCCTCGTCGAAAAAGTGCAGCAGCGCCGCCCGTGCGCCGTCCTCGCCAACCAACCAGTGGTGTTCCATCTCCTGGGCCCATTTCGGCTGAAAGGACCACGCAGCGACGCCGTCCTCCGAGGGCTCACGATCTCCGGGAACGGGATTCGGCAGCGGAAACGCGATCGGCCACTGCCGCAGCACCCTGGCGAAGGGAGTGTAGACCTGGAACGCGCCGCCGCTGCCGGTCTTGATGTTCCAGGGCTCGACGAGGACGTTGCCGGGAAAGGATGTCGCCGCCATCCCGCCATCCTGCAGCGCGGCCTTAATGGCGCTGTCGATCTCGCGGGCCCCAGGCGCATAGCGGCGGTTCCAGAGAACGTTTGTAACGCCGAGCCGTTGGGCGGCGGCCGGCACGATCTCTTGGGGATCTCCGGTTTCGACCTGCAGTTCGATGCCGGCAGCATCCAGGCTTCGGCCGAGCGATGCGAGGCTTTTGCCGAGCCACCACGAGGCCGCGCCGCCGAGCGGGCGCAAGCCGGGGGCCTGCTCAAGCACATAGAGAGCCGCAACGCGCCCGCCCTGGGCAACCGCGGCATCGAGGGCCGGGTTGTCGGCCAATCGGAGGTCGTCGCGAAGCCAGACCAGCGAACGAAACATCATGGCAACTCCTGACGGCAAATGCAGGGAAGACAGATGAATGCACCCGTCGCTTCCGGAGGCAGCGCCCTTTGAACCAACTGCCGGTTTTCAACGTAACAGGGGTGTAGATCGGATTTTGCAAAGGAATGGCCATGGGCGGAAATACAGACGTCGACATGCACGCCGGGGCCGGGACGACGAGCGGCCGCTCGGCATGGGTCACCGGCGCCGGCTCCGGCATCGGTCGCGCACTGGCGCTGCGGCTCGCCGGGGACGGCTGGAACGTCGCTGCCAGCGCGCGGACGGCGCGAGACCTTGCCACGCTTGCCGCCGAAGCGCCTGGCCGCATCCATGCCTTTCCGCTCGACGTGACGGACACGGTGGCCGTGCGCGAGGCCGTTGCCGGCATCGAGGATGCCCTTGGGCCGCTCGATCTCGCCGTGCTGAATGCCGGCAGCTATGCCCGCGACTCCGCCACCCAATTCGACGCCGCTGCCTTTCGCGCCACCGTCGAGGTCAACCTGATGGGCTCCGTCCATTGCCTGGCCGCGCTGATGCCACGCATGCTGTCGCGCGGGTCCGGGCACATCGCCGTCGTGTCCTCGGTCGCCGGCTATGTCGGCCTGCCGGGTGCCGCCGCCTATGGCGCGTCGAAGGCCGCGCTCATCAACATGTGCGAGGCGCTGCATCCCGAACTCGCCGCCCGCAACGTCCGCCTGAGCCTCGTCAATCCTGGCTTCGTTGACACGCCGCTGACGCAGAAGAACGACTTTCCGATGCCGTTCCTGATCTCGGCCGACGCGGCGGTCGATCACATCATGGCTGGGTTGAAATCGCGGCACTTCGAGATTGCCTTTCCCTGGAAGATGGTGCTGTCGATGAAGGTCCTGGCGGCCCTGCCGGCAAGACTGCGCCTTGCCGTGACGCGGCGCATGGTTCGCAGCTGAGCGCCGCTTCCTCTCAGTCACGCGCCAGAAGGAACTGGGCCACGTCGATCCTGCCGCTGTGAAAGCCGGTCGCGCAATAGTGCAGATAATAGCGCCACATGCGCTTGAAGCGCGCATCGAAGCCGAGCGGCTCGATGCGATGCCAGGCGGAGACGAACGCCCTGTCCCAGGCAAGCAGCGTCTTGTCGTAGTCGGTCCCGAAGAACTTTCGGTCCAGGACGGCCAGCCCCCGCTCCGTCGCGACGGAGGTAAAGGCGCGGGGCGAGGGCAGCATGCCACCGGGAAAGATGTAGGTCTGGATGAAGTCGGCGTTGCGGCGATAGTGGACGAAATGTTCGTCGGCAATGGTGATCGCCTGGACCATGGCGCGGCCGCCGGGTTTCAGGAGCGCCCGCAGCGCGTCGAAATAGGTCGGCCAGTTTTCCTCTCCGACAGCCTCGAACATTTCGATGGAAACGATCTTGTCGAACCGCCCGGCGCAGTCGCGGTAGTCCTGAAGCCTGATCTCCACCTTGACGGCAAGACCGGCCTGCGCCAGGCGCTCCCGTGCGAACTCGGCCTGCTCGCGCGAAAGCGTGAGCCCGGTCACCCGGCAGCCCGTCTCGGCCACCGCATATTCGGCAAAGCCGCCCCAGCCGCAGCCGATCTCGAGAACATGGTCGTCCGGGCCAAGATCGAGTGCTTCGACGATGCGGGCGTATTTGGCCCGCTGTGCGTCGGCCAGGGACTGGTCCTCGCTCAGGAACAACGCCGACGAATAGGTCATCGTCTCGTCGAGCCAGTGACGGTAGAAGTCGTTGCCGAGATCATAGTGGAAGGCGATGTTGCGCCGGCTGCCGGCGCGCGTGTTGGCGCGCAGCCGATGCCGCAGGAATGCGACCAGCCTGGCTGGCCCCGGTGCGTCTAGGACAGTGCCGAGCGCAGCCTGATTGGCAACGCCGAGCTGTAGCACCGCGCCGAGGTCGGGCGTGTCCCAGTCGCCGTCGAGATAGGCGCGGGCAAAGCCGAGGCTGCCGCCGCTCGCCAGCTTCCACACCAGCTTGGCCGAACGCACATTGAGGCTTGCCGACGGACCGGGCAGTGCGCCTTGCGCAAAGTGCGTGTCTCCATTCGGAAATCGGATGGTGAGCTGGCCGGCGGCGATCCTGTCGCCCCAGCCGCAGAGAAGTCGCGCCCAAAGCGGCCGGCGAAGGCTCCTCGCGGAGACCGACTTTCCTTCAACATTGCTCATGGATGGGTGTGTCCTGACATTTTTCCCGCGACGATGGTCGTGGCGACCCTGTTGGCGGCAGAGCGATGCCGGTGCACTGGGATGCCCTTCCACCAGATGCGCAGCGCCTCCCAGTGGATGCCCACCGTCACCTTGAGGGTCATCAGCGGGTAGCGGATCAGCGCACGCAGAAGCGCGGGGTCCGACAGCGGCTCTCGCCGGCCCGCAAACGACGCGACCAGAAGCGGGCCCTCGGCGTCTGATTCATCGATGCGCACCAGTACCTTGTCGCCCGGCGGCTCGATGTGGAATCGGTAGAAGCACGACATCGGCATAAAGGGCGAGACATAGAGTTCCTTGGCGCAGCCTTGCCGCACCGGCCCCGTCGCGCCATCCTCGACCGGAATGACATAGGTGTGGCGCTCACCGAAGGTGTTGCAGACCTCGTAGAGGATTGCCCGCAGCGCACCGCCGGGGGCATGGCAGAAATACACCGTCAGCGGATTGAAGACGTAGCCGAAGATGCGGGGATAGCACAGCACCCGGATGCTCATGCCCTCTTCCAGGATGCCGGCTTCGCGCAATCGCGCTTCGACCCAGTCGCGCAGGCCGCTGTCGCTGCCGTCGCCGTGATCGGCGTCCCAGAAACTCAAGACTGCCCGTCGGTTGTAGCCGAGCAGCCGCGACGAGGAGCTCATGGCATTCAGTTCGTCGAAATCGAGCAGCAGCGAAAAGACGCGATAATTCATCCGGTGTCGGCGCGGCCTTGCGCGCGCATGCACCACCTCGCCCAGGAAAAGCGCCGACTGGCTCATTCCGCTGCCTCCAGTTGGGGATGGAGCGCGATCCGGCCGGATTCGTCAGGTACCCGCCAGGGCCGCCGCACGTCTGCAACGGCCTCGGCGGCGGCCAGGCCCGACTGCAGTCCGTCCTCGTGGAACCCGAACCCGAAATAGGCACCGCAGAACCAGGTGTTGCGCCTGCCCTGCAGCCGCCAGAGCTGCTGCTGGGCGTCGAGCGCGCGCTGGTCGAACAGCGGATGGGTATAGCTGTAGCGTCCGATGAGCTTCGATGGAGCGACCTCGCGGGTCGGATTGAGCGTCACGAAAAGCGGGTGGCGCATGTCGAGGTTCTGCAGCCGGTTCATCCAGTAGCTGACGCACAGCGGCTGGGCGTCTTCGACTCTGCTCTCGCCGATATAGTTCCAGCTCGACCAGACACGCTTGCGCTTCGGCATCAGGTTTTCGTCGGAGTGCAGCACCGCCACATTGTCGGTGTAGCGGAAGGCGCCGAGCAACTCCCGCTCCTCGTGGTCGGCATCGGCCAGCAGCCTGAGTGCCTGGTCGGCATGGGCGGCAATGACAACATCGGTAAAGGTGTCGGCGTTTCCTGCCGCATCAGTGATGACGACGTGGCCGTTTGCGCGCAAAATGCTCCTGACCCCAACGCCGAGACGGATGCCTTCGGCAAAATCCTTGCTCAGGCGCTGGACATATTCACGGCTGCCGCCGAGCACCGTTCGCCATTTGGGGCGATCGGCGAGGCTGAGCAGGCCGTGGCTGGCAAAGAACCTGACGAAGGCAAGCAGCGGATAGGCGCGCATCTCGCTCGCCGTGGTCGACCAGATCGCCGCCCCCATCGGCAACAGATGATCCTCGATGAAGGCGGGCGCGTAGTTGTTGCGATCGAGATATTCGCCAAGGCTGACGCCGTTCAGGTCTACTCGCAGCAGCAGGGCCGGCGCCTCGCGGTAGAAACGCAAGATGTCCCGCATCATCCGCCAGAAGCGCGGCCGTACGACATTGCCTCGTTGGCCGATGAGGCCGTTGAGTCCGGAGCCGGAATATTCGAGTTTTCCGCCCTCGAGAGAGGCGGCGAAGGACATGCTGGAGGCAGTCGTCGGCACCCCGATTTCCTTGAACAGGGCAACGAGGTTGGGATAGTTGCGCTCGTTGTAGACAATGAAGCCGGTATCGACGGGAAGAATCCCATCCTCCGTCGGAACCATGATCGTGTTGGAATGACCGCCAAGGCGCTTGTCGCTCTCGTAGAGTGTCACGCTGAGCTTGCGGCTGAGAAGCCAGGCCGCCGAAAGGCCCGCAATTCCAGAGCCGATGACCGCCACGCGGCGTGCATGGTCCGGCAATTCTCTGTTGGTACGAATGTTCACTTACTGCCTTTCCGATGCTGCAACGGCCTTGTTTGCTGATACGCAGCCAGGGTCGCACCGGATTGGTGGGGACAAAAATTTCGCTGATCGGTGATCCGGCCGTCTTTACACGACGTATCGATGACATGAACACGATCGTTCCCATAAGCGCGCCGGCGTGGCAAAAACCCTCTATGGTGGGGCATTGGCGCCTCTCCGCGCTGCGGCATTGCGAGTTGGGAAGTTTTAGTATGCGCCGCAAGACTGATACCGACCAAACTCCAGACATGGTCGCGCTGCTGCGCGCGGTCGGTGCGCGGCGGGACCTCGAGGCCTATGAGGCGCTCTTTCGCCACTTCGCGCCACGCGTCAGAGCCTACATGGCACGCACGGGCGGCGACGGTCAGCTGGCCGAGGAGCTAATGCAGGAAACCATGATCGCGGTCTGGAACAAGGCCGACAGGTTCGATCCGGCCAAGGGCGCGGTGTCGACCTGGATCTTCACCATCGCGCGCAACCTGCGCATCGACGCGTACCGGCGCGAGAAGCGTCCGGATTTCGACCCCAACGACCCCGCCTTCGTGCCTGACGACGTCGCCCCCGCCGATGCCGAGTTCGATGCGCGACAAGCCTCGGAGCAGTTGCACCAGGCAATCGCGGCGCTACCGGAGGACCAGGCGGCGCTGCTGAAACTGTCCTTCTTCGAAGACCATTCGCACAGTGCCATAGCGGCGCGCCTGAATCTTCCCCTGGGAACGGTCAAGTCGCGCATGCGCCTCGCCTTCGACAAAATGCGGGCCGCGCTCGCCCACTCGGGAGAGGTTTCGTGACTATCCGTCACCATATCAGCGACGACCTGCTCGTCAGCTATGCCGCCGGCAGCCTCGCCGAAGGCTGGAGCATCGCGGTCGCCACGCACCTCGCGCTTTGCCCGTCCTGCCGGCGCCGGCTCTCCGTCGCCGAAAGCATCGGCGGCGAGATGCTCGAGACCATTGCCGACGATGCCACGCTCGACGATTCCTGGGCCAGCGTCCGCAGCCGGCTGCAACAGCAAGCCGCAAGCCCTGCCGACGCGTTGCCGAAGACAGCACCCGTCGGCCGCGGCGGCGGATTGCCGGAGCCGTTGCGCTCCTATGTCGGCGGCGACTTCGATAGCTTGAAATGGCGGCCGCTCGGGCGCGGCGCCTACCAGATCCCGATCCGCACCGGCGATCGAGAGACTAGGGTGCGGCTGCTGCGCATCCCCGGTGGCAAGCCGGTGCCGGAGCACAGCCATGGCGGGCGCGAGCTGACCCTGGTGCTCAGCGGCAGCTTCGTCGATGGCAACGACATATTTGCGCGCGGCGATATCGAGGATGCCGACGCCAGCCTGACGCACCAGCCCGTAGCCACCCCGGACTCCGACTGCATCTGTCTTGCGGTGACGGACTCGCCCCTGAAATTCCGCAGCTGGATCATGCGGGCGATCCAGCCCATCCTGGGCATATGACCGGGCGCGTCTTTCCCAAGAGCAGCCGAGAGCACCGATGATCGCCAGTTACGCCGCCGCCTATGCCGCAACCGCAGTCGTGTTCTTCGGCCTCGATTTCGTCTGGCTGTCGACCGTATCGACCAGCTTCTACCGCAGCCGCATCGGCTCTTTGCTTCTCGACCAGCCGAACCTCGGGGTCGCCGGCCTTTTCTATCTCGTCTATGTCGCCGGCATCGTGCACTTCGCGGTGATGCCGGCGGTGAATGGCGCAAGCTGGGCGACGGCGCTGGTCAATGGCGCGCTGCTCGGGCTCGTCGCATACGGCACCTACGACATGACCAACCTGGCGACGCTGAAGAACTGGTCCGTCTCCGTCAGCGTCGTCGACATAATGTGGGGCATTGCGCTCACCGCAACCGCGGCAACTTGCGGATATGTCCTCACCGCCTGGACGGTGGCCAAACCAGGGTGACCATTCCCTGCCGCGCGGGCAGGGGCAGAGGAGCGGCGGCGAAACCCGCTTTTGGCCGGCCAGCTCAGTTCAGCGTCACGACGCCCGCGGTAAGTGCGGTGGCGAATGCGGTCCATGCCGCGTAAGGCAGGAACAGGACGGCCGCGAGCCTGTCCTTGTTCCATGTCGCCGCGATGAACGCCAGCACGGCCGCCTGTAATTTTTCATGGAATGTGGACCCTGTTTAAGGGGTGATTTTCGTCCAAACGGTACGCGAAAATACGGGGTCCCGATTCCACGGTCATTGACAACGAGGGTTTATATCACAGGCGTTCGGCGGCGCTGAAACAGTGGTCTGTAGCGTGCGCGAGGGCATCACAGCGGGAGGAATGCATGGCGCATGTTGTCGCTATTCGTTCGTGCCTTCCAACCCTTGGGTTGCGGTCGGCTGGCGCGATAGGGAATCCATCTTAGTCGACCTTGCACCGATGTTTGCACGCCACGACATCGCGCTGCATCCACAAGGCGCCAAGCGCCTGAAACCCGGCAAGATGGAGACTTCAAACTGCCCTGATTTTTCCGAAACGATTCACGCTAGAGGACGCCATATGCCGCAAAGTAATGAGGCTGTTTTCATCGTTGGATACGTCATGGTGATGGTGTTCGTCTGAGTTCGAACGACGGCCGAATGATATTGTCCGTCATCCCCGCTGGAGGCGTCACCGAGTCCACTAAGCAGGCGGCGGTGCAGCACTCTCAGAAATGCTCCCCGGCCTTGAACGGACCGATCCGAGTTCCAGCGGCGATCAGATAGGCCGTCGACCAGCCAATTAGAAGAAATCCGTTCACGCCCTCAAGAGCCGCCAGCACGCGCCATGCGTGCGCGGGCACAACGTCACCATAACCTACCGTCGAAAAGGTGATGGTCGAAAAATACAGGGCGGTTTCAAAGTCCTCAAAGATATCAAGCAGCCAGTAAAGGCCGGCCCAGAGCCAGACCTCGGTGGTCATGACGGCGAAAAGCCCCATCACCACGCTGATCATCGCGACGATGCGGCTGCGGCGTCCGTGCATGCGAAACCGGGCGACGAGGTCTCGCATCGAATGGGTAACGGCGATCAGACCAAAGGTGTGGACCAATACCGTTACACTTATGACGATCGTGCCGATGAGCAGATGGAGGATCATGCGCAGAACTATAGCCGCTCAGACGCCTTGGTCCTTGTGCGAGATCAATTTTTGCGCCGGCGCAGGCCTGAATCTCCACCCAGTTTTGCGCCAGACGTCGGCGGCGCTGAAACGGTCTGGGTCGTCGGGGAGGCGGTGTGCCGCAGTCCAGCACGATGCGCTAGTTCGGCACGATCTCCAGAAAGCCCACGAGGTTCGGGAAGCGTTGCTGCTTACCCTTTAACACGCGCATCATGTCGAACCGCCAGACCCCACCCTCGCGGATGTCGGCCTCGTGGTCTCGATGCTGAGGCCGGCGGCCGTGCCATTGCGCCAGCGCCATAGGAGCTGTCACGGGGGTGCAAGGTATTTGCCTTCGCACACCGGCAGGCTGCCTACAGTCCGCCCCGCAGAAACCTCTATTCGCTCAACGCTTGTCAGCAGCTCCGGCCTGCTAAATCGCTACCACGCCGTCAAAATGGCGGCTCAATTGGTCGCCCCTTGACGTCGCGCAAATCGCTTCCCAACTGATTATTCGTCGGCCGCTGTAAGGGGCCGGCACTGTCAGGGAGCGCCAGGCTTCTTGGCGTACCCTCGTACTTATGTTGCTCCAAGGAGGATGTAGCTATGAGAACAAATATGGACTTCTCTCCCTTCTACAGGTCGAGCATCGGCTTTGACCGGATTTTCGACCTCCTCGAAAAATCCAGTTCACCGCAGGCCGACAATTGGCCGCCCTATGATATCGTCAAGCTCGGTGAAGACACCTATCGTATCGCGCTTGCGGTAGCTGGGTTCGCAGAAGACGAGCTTTCGATCACCCATGAGCCGAACCTGCTCGTCATCAACGGTTTGAAGACAGAAAATGGCGAGGTTTTGTATCTCCACCATGGACTGGCGATGAGGACCTTTGACCGTCGTTTCGAACTCGCCGACCATGTCAGCGTCATGGGTGCCAAGCTCGAGAACGGGTTGCTGATCATCGACCTCAAGAAGGAAATTCCCGAGGAAATGAAGCCGCGACGGATCGCGATTAGCGCCGAAGCTGACAAGAAGTCTGCGTCGAAGCGAATCGAAGCCAACGTAGCGGCATGATCTATCTGGACCGGCCGCCGCGACACCCCATCTGGGGTGGGGGGTCGTCGTGACCTGACAAGAAAGGACACCAACAAAGACGAAAGGAAAAGACGATGAGTGTGCGTGATCTGATTCCATGGAACCGAGGCAACAACCAGGCTCCGACGATCTATCGTAGCGAAGACATGGATCCGTTCATGTCTCTGCATCGCAACGTCAACCGGCTGTTCGACGAGGTGTTCAGGGGATTTGACACACCGTCGACGTTTAGCCGCATGACGCCTCGCAATGGCACCTGGCCCAGCGTCGAATTCTCGGAGAACGACAAGGAAATCCGGGTGGTCGCGGAAATGCCCGGACTTGACGAGAACGACGTCGAGGTTCTGCTTAACGAAGGTGTTCTCACACTTCGCGGCGAGAAGAAATCGGAAACCGAAGACAAGGATCGTCAGTTCAGCGAACGCTATTACGGGCGTTTCGAGCGGCGCCTTGCTCTCGGTCGCAAGGTCGACGAGGACAAGGTGGAGGCGGCATTCAAGAACGGCGTTCTCACCGTGACCCTGCCTAAGACGGAAAGGGCGCAGGCGAACGCCAAGCGCATCACAATCAATACCACCAAGTGATAGTTGACTGGCCGGTCGGGGTGGCTAAGGTCCCGGCCGGCATCCTTGAAGAGGGAAGGGCGTAAGGTTTTGGAGTGACGGCACTTTTTCTTGCAAGTCGTTGGATGTGAGCGACTGGACTTGCAAACTCGGCGATTGATATCGACAGACGCCGAATATTCACAGAAAGAAATTTCTGGCAAATCCTCAATGAAATCAACAGCGTGGCAATTTGACGAGCCGTCTGTCGGATATTGCGTGCATTTATAGAGGAAAAGTCGTTGGGAAATCAGCTGGTTAGGGCAATTATCGACAGTTGAGTGGGATTCGGTAATTGGCCGATCGCTACACCCGTTCATCTATAAAAATGGGCGGGAGTAGGACGATGAATAATGATGTGGCAGCGGGGAGGTAGTCCTCGGCTTCGACTACGGCGCGGTACCGCCGGAAGTTCGAGATCAGCTGCAGGATAACGCCCGCGCCATCCGCGGCCTTCTTGTTGAAGCAGCGGGGGCGCTGGGCGATATCGGCGAACATCTACATCGGGCTCGCCAATTGTTGCCACACGGTGCTTGGCTTCCCTGGCTAGTGTCCGAAACGGGAATGTCTGAGCAGTGGTCACGCGATTGCATCAATGTCTACACGCGTTTCCGAAGCCAACCATTGATCTTCCAAGAGCTCAATGTGGCACTCCCCCCTACGGCGATAGTGAGGCTGGCAAACGCTCCGGATGCCGCATGCGATGACGTGCTGGATCGAGCCCGTAGGGGCGAGCGGCTCCGCGTGGTGAATGTGGAGACTGTCATTAGGAAACATCGGACGGTTGAGCCGAAATGCAAGACTGCACCTTCAACTGAGATCGTCGACAGTGCCGACGCGCTGAGGACGATGGGGCATTGAGCACTGGATGAACTCATCCCACAGATCTTGACTCGAGCACGTGCGGTCTTGGCGGTTTTATCGGAAGCCGAGATGAAGCTCGCGTCCGGCGGCAAGGTCACGGTGGAGAGTCTCAAAACCCTACGATTCGATGCCCAGTGGCTGACAGATGCTCTTGATCAGATCTCACAGCGGCGCGCTGCCGGGCAGACAAAATTGGTTCACTCGACCTTCCTGGATAGAGCGCCCTTGGAGGATGGCCCCTGGTCGCAGGCCGCGGCGTTCCTCAGCGACGTTTCAAGCTCGGACGCTATAGCTGCGGCACTCAGGGTAGGGGTTCCAGCTTTCGTCGATCGAGGTGCCAAAGCGCTGCGGTGTGTGGTCAGCGAATGATGCTGGATCAAAGCTGTCGCATCGTGAGAATATCCGTCACCACCCAACGAGTGCCGGGTTTTTTTGTATTCTCGGCCCGCTCTGGTTGCTTTGCCAGCGTCGAAATATTGAGGTGATGAACAAGAGGGCCAGGCTTTCGCGCGCTCTTTTGTGAAGCCATTGGCGCGGGCCGAGCCGAAATCGTCGAGCGTGAACCAGTCGGGCACGCAGGGGGCCAAGTCGTTCGGAATCCACTGCACCCAGAGACATAGGGCATCTATGTCGAACACAGCTTGCCGGTGGCACGTTCGTCTCCTGCTAAGTCACAAACCATTGAGCCATGGCGATCTCTTTTTGGGAGAAGACTGCCGTAGAGCTGACTGCTTCGCTATCGCCAGATTTGGCGATTGACGCGCATGAAAACCGCTCGGCACTTTCTGTGCAACCATTCGCCCCCGTTACCCGTTTGCTAGGCGAAGGGACTGATCCAAGGAGAAAGACAATGAGGAAACTCATTCTCGCCCTCGGTACTGTTGCATTCATGAGTGGCGCGGCATGGGCAGCTTCGGTTGACGGCGTCGTCAAGGAGTTCAAGCAAGATACTCGCGTTATCACCCTTGAAGACGGCAAATCCTATACCGTTCCTGCAGATATCGCGTTGCCCCCAGAGCTCGCGGTTGGCAAGAAAATCTCCATCACTGTGGCTGACGACGATGCAACCAAGGTCACCGCAGTGACAGTCGGCTCGGCGATGTGATCATTCTGGATCCAAATTTCTCGTGATCAAAACCCCGCTGCCGCAAGGTGGCGGGGCTTTCTTGCGTTCCGGTAGCCGCCAGACAATTGCCTGCTTGGATATTTGCTCCAAGCAGGCAATTGCATCGCGCACGGCATTTGTGTGCTTGGGGCGGATGGGGTACCGTCGCAATGCTCTCTTGTCGGATGTAAGGCGTCGCGCCGGCGCTCTACCCCATCAGCCCGAAAGCAATGTTGCTCTCCCGTCGCGCGGCAAGCAACTAGATCAATGGATTGACGATGCCCATTTTGGCAGCCCGTTGAGATGTGTCGGGCGATCGGAATCCTCAGGCATTTGCAAGGCAACGCGCCCGGCCTTGCCAATCGGCAAGCAGGGAAATTGCCGCCGACCTTGAGCCGGGCGCGCGATCCGGGTCGCAGGCTGTGGGGCGATGACCCGGATGGCATCAGCATGTGCCACCCACGTTAATGAGCCGTGGAAACGCAAAGCCAAATATTACCCTGCTTCTAATTTTGTTTTGGTGGCGGCAACAATCACATCGCCGCACTACCTGCCGAAAGGTGTCGGGGCTATTTTTCTGTTTTGTGGGAACCTGATTTGAACGGCCGACGTTTTGGTGAGCGGAGCAGAAAGGGCGTGGTCTTAACCTTTCAGCTGCGCCCGTCTGGGCCAGACCAGCATGCCGCAAATGCTGGTCTTTGCTGTCCGTGAGGCGTGCTCCCCTCCGACACGCCTATCGGCCTGCCGGTGACCTCCCGGCAGGCCTTTTATGCATCTCGTCAATGGTGGAGTTCGCGCTGTTAACTCCGAGTGATCCGGCATTGGCCTGGTAGGCGGGAACGGAGACCGCATGATTCGGTTATGGGGATGCCCGTTCGATGTGACTTCCAATCACATCAAACGCAGCCTGTCCACAGTAAGGCTCCGTCGATGCTTGTCGATGAACTCGCCGATGCCGAAACGCTCCGCCGGGAGCTTCGAACCCTGCGGCGGAGCATAGCGCACATGACCAACAGACGCCTGTTTGATGAGGTTGATACACTACTGTCAGTTGCGCAGCACCAAACAGAGCAGATTATCACTCGGTTGGGTCAGATTCGTCCCTAGAGGCAAGCGCCGCGCTCACCAGCACATCGATCATTTCATCCGAATAGACCTCGCCCGGACAGTAGTCTTCCGCGATGGTCCGAGCTAATTGGCGCAGATCGTCCGGGTCCGTAGTGCCGGTGGAAGCGAATTTCTCCATCACGGACCGGATGACGTCAAAGTCGAACGCAGAAATGGGAGCGACCATCACTTCCTCACAACTGGGCGGAAGCATTGGCGCTTTCAGTCGACGATGCCCGCGAAAGTTACCGTCGATGGCGAATTGTACTCCTCGCAACTGCGGACAGACAAATGAATATCAAGCCGACGCTAGGAACAATCTGGCACTTCGTGGTTTGTGATGTCTGGAGTGTGTCCCGACCCCCCACATGCGCGCTCCAGGCAAGGCCTGCCGTGACCCCTCCCGGCAGGCCTTTTGACTCCCTGGCAACCTGTTGGTGCGCAGTGATGATGATGCAACCAAATCTGTGCTGGAAGCGGCCTGTCGAACCTTGCTAGGCAGGCCGTTTCTGCGCTCAAGGGATCAGCACTTCCGTCACGGTCGCATGCCGCAGCTTGTCCTCGCCGCGCAAGTACTTCACCATGACGCGTAAGACCGGCTGGACCGGCACCGCTTCTTTGTTGCCGGCCCCGATTGAGGCCGCCGCTCTGGCGGCTTGTCAACCAGCGTCGGGATGCACGGCGGCACGAACGGCGTCATTACCCATAGAGGCGCTGAGCAATAATGGCGTCAAGCTTGCCTCGAGATGGTCCGTAGCGCCGTATCAAAGCTGCGGCTTCACCTCGCGAGAGGTCATATTTATGCGCGAACTCTTCGATCTCATAATCCTGCTGGGATACGAGCCTTCTGTCTTCCTTGGTTTTCATCGGGTCGTCTGGCATTTTGGCCTCCAATTTAGAGGCGACTAAAACGCACGACCGCCAAAATCGATCCATCCTCCTGAGGAGGCGAACGGACCTCCCGCTCTAGGCAATTGAGTTCGCGGTTAGCGTGTGCATTCCGTCAAGCGGGTCGCAAAGCGCAAGAACCGCTACTCCCACGCGACGACCGCACCGGTGCAGTCAAATCCGCAGCTCTCTGTCCACGCGATTGCGATGACGGTGACAAGGCACGCAATCAAGATAAATCCCGCAATCCCAGATTTAACGCCGTCATACATTGCGCCACGACGCAAAGAGCACCAAGTTTGCCCGACGAGCGCAAAGATCAGATAAAGGCTCGCCGTGGCGGCCAAGGCCATGATTGTTAACATTGCCGGCCTCTTTTCAACCAGCAGGATAGTTGAAACGCGCGGCGCGCGATCGTTCCGTTCCGTGCGGACGTGGCGATTGCCAGCGGGCAACCCGCCCCTAACTAGGCGGTTTGTTGGACGACCAACGTCAAGACACCATCAGACGTAACCCCAGCCGCCAAGACATGCGTGGGATTCAGCCCAGCCGCCGGAAGCGTCAACAATGCCTGGCATGAGTCGCCGATGAGAGCTTGCAACTCTTGTAACTCATCAGAGTTCGTATCTGCGATTACGGCTTAGTCTGGTCCGGTCCCAATGCGGTATCCATTGACTGCCACGTCTTTTGCTGAGTGGGCGGCTCGTTGGAGGCGACGGGGAAGGCGGCAATCGCGGCAACGAAGGCAATCATAATCTTCAGGTTAGGCATGGAGTGCGCTCCTTGGTGGTGGCTTGCGCTGACCTAAGCCCTGCCGAAGGGGAACGCGGCTGAGTCAAGCGCGGCCTGGTGCGTCATACTCCCGCTGCAAGAGCTCGACTAGCTCAACACCGGGCAGCTCGGCGAGCGGCCGAAGGTGACGCGTAGATGCGGTCGCCGTCGCGGTCGCGGCCGAAGACCTCGATCGTCCGTCTGCCGACATCCGCGATTCGGGCACGGCGTATGCCCATGCGTTCGGCCTTCCGCTAGAGCGGCCGACAGATAGAGGGAAGCCGGTCAATAGCGGATAGTGAAGATCGGTGGCCGAAACTCTTCTTCTCAACCAGTCTATGGACCGAACGAATTAGTTGGTGCCAGCTTGGCTGAATACAACCGTTCCGTCGTCGTCCTTCCTCACCTCCACCGCGACGATACCTTCCTGCTTTCTCCCGTTTGCCGCACCAAATCAGCGTGTGAGCCACCGGTGGGAAGTTCCTTTTCAGTCGGTTCTTCTAGCGCGCAGTGGCATCGGGACGAAACGGACGACCTATACCTATAAAGAACACGCTCTGGGGCCGCTGGATTTGGGCGATCCGGCGTACCTCTTCCACGATTGTCCGGCAATACGACGGAAAAGTCGAACTGAATTACGACCGTGAGGGCCTGCATTTCACAATGGTCCTGCCGCTCCGCGACACAAAGACTCCTAATCCTTGAGCGGGGGCCTTGCCGCCTTTTGCTTTGGCAATAGCGGGAGTAACGTATCGCTGGTATTGATGTCGCCCATTTCCAGCACAGGGGCCGAAGATGACATCCGATGCAGATAAAGCCGAGGCTGTGGAGCAACTGCTCGATACACCTGACCTTGCCAATGCGCTGGAAAGCGAACAATTCAAGAAATTCCTCGACCAAGTGCCGATTGCCATAGCGGTCTCAGACCTGAAGGCGAAGGAGCGCGTTGTCTATGCCAATCCGGAATTTGAAAAACTCTCGGGCCTGACGGCGTCCGGCCTTACGCGGCAAAACTGGTCCGCACTTTCCGGCGTTGGCCTCCACCAGCAAAAGGACCGCCCCCTGGCCGAGGCCGTGATCGAGGAAACCGATTTCGTCGGCACCTTCCGGCTTGAGTGCGACGCGGATAAGCAGGCGCTTGTCGACGTCTATTCCAATCTTATTGAGGACGACAACGGCAAGATCTGCTTTCGGCTGGTGGCGCTTGTTGACGTGTCGGCTCATGGCGAGACTGCGGATCCGCGCCCAGTCGAGGAGCGCATGCGCGAAAAGGACATGCTGTTGCGGGAGTTGCAGCATCGTGTGAAGAACAATTTGCAGATGATCACCGCGCTAATTCGTCTGGAAACCCGAAATGCCACCGAGCCGGACCAGAAGCGCTTCGAGAGGCTCGCCGGTCGCGTCGACGCCCTCGCCATCCTCTACCAGACGCTGTCAGCTGACGAGCAGAAGGATGAGGTCGATCTAGGCGTCTATCTCAGCCAGATCGCGTCAGCGGTGATGACCTCGCATGCAGTCGAGGGTATTCGACTCGACATGAAGGTGGATACCTATCCGGTCTCGATCAACGTCGCCATGCCGACAGGGTTGGTGGTAAACGAGCTGCTGACCAATGCGCTCAAACATGCTTTCCGCGGCCGTGACGGTGGCACAATAACCCTACACAGCTTCGTCGACGGCGATGGTTGCAGGATCATCGTTGCGGACGACGGGATCGGGCTGCCTGAAGGCGAGAGCTGGCCCAAGCATGGTAAGCTGGGGGCGCTGATTGCGCACTCGCTGACTGAGAACGCCAAGGCGGAATTCGACGTCAACTCAAGTGCCACGCAGGGAACCAGGGTAACTATCGTTTTCAAACGGTCGGCTGCTGCCGCAGCGAACTGACGCCCCCTATGGCGGAGAGCACACGCTCGATGCGCCGCTCAATCTTCGAGCGTGATCTGTTGCCGATCTGGCGAAACCGCCTGCTCACCGAAATCACGCCCGACGATCTGCGTGCGCATTGCGCGAAGATTGTCGAGCGCGGGGCGCCGGCAACCGCAATCCATGTCACCGAGATATCCTCAAACAGATTTCTGGCTTTGCCATCCTGCACGGGGAGAAGGTTTCCAACCCCGCAGACGATGTTCTGCTTTTGCCGTTCGCCTGCATTTTTAGGCCTTTGGCGGCCGGTGCATTTGATGCGGGGGTTGCCTGGGTGCACCGGCCTAGGCAGAGATCACAGACCGTCTGCCCGCAAGCATCCTGCCATGGGTGCGGTTGGGATGCACATCTACAACTCTACGTCACAAGTGAGCTTGCACGTACGCCAATAGTCCATCTTTTCGGAACCATTCGGACACTACGTGGTTTGTGGTGTCTGGAGTGCGTCCAGAACCCCATAAGTGCTCCAGGCGAGGCCTGCCGTGACCCCTCCCGGCGGGCCTTTTAATTTCCTCATTACAACGGGTATGCTGCGAACAAGCGGCTTGTTCTTTTGACAGGGGTCAGGCTGTTAGGCGGCCTGCCGAAACCTGAGCTTTGGCAGGCCGCCGCCGACGTAGATTTACCGGCGATTAACCTTGCTGCGCGACCATGGCTTGGCGGAAATGTACCAAGTCCCGCGTCCTTAAGCTTGACCATTCAAGAGCCCCGTCACCACCCTGTGAGTTGCGGGGTTTTTTGCATTCTTGGCGTGTTGCCAGTGCCTCTGCTCGTCCCCTCAAGCACACCCTCTAGCATGGGGCCTGCCGCAACCCCCTCCCGGCAGGCCTTTCTCTTTCCCTACCACTTCACCCTGAAGCCGGCGGTACCGGCAAGGGCGTAGCTGTCGCCGAAGTTTTCCAGCGAACTGTTGACCGAGACCTCGCCAAAGACTGCGTACTTGTCGTCGTTCCAATTGTAGTCGCCGCCAAGTCCAAGCCCTGTCCGGCCGGCTCTCGAAGCTTACGCCCGAAACGTCGACCCGGGTGGCGTCGAGGAACTGGTAGTAGAGATTGGCGATGCCGTAGAGATGGCGGCGCCGGGTCTTGCCTTCGTCGTCTTTCCAGTTCTGGTCATGGTCGGCGGAGATGCCGAGCCGGCCAAGCAGGGAGTCGCCGCTGCCGAGTGAGATGTTGGAGCCGAAGACATCGGTGAAGCTGGAGAAGTCGACATTGGCGTAGACAAGCTGGGCCTGTGGGGTCAGCGTCCAGGTCTCGTTGAGGTCGATCTTCTTGCCGGTTTCGAGCGACAGCGCATAACCAAAGCCGCCATTGCCGTCGACAAGCGTCGGCGTCTCCAGATCACGCGCCTTTGAGGTCAGGTCGCTGTTGAACCAGGTCAGCTGGGCCTGGCCGTCGACATAAAAGCCGTTCTGGTCATACCAGGTCAGCGTGCCGCCGAAGCCATAGCCATTGGTGTTGATGTCGCCATCGCCAAAGAACGAGGTGACGTTGCTCGAGGCCTGGCCGAAATGCACGGTGATGCCACCGATCAGCTTCGAGCCGTCCTCGGCCTGGTGCAGCAGCCCGTCGAGGCCGGCCTGCAGCCTCCACACATTGGTGTCGTAGTCGGTGCCGGAGTTGCTGACCGCCGGTTCGATGCTAGCGTGGCTACCCTCGATGCGGCCCCAGATCGCCCGCTGGTCCTCGATCAGTGCCTGGTGGCCATCGGCGCCGGCATAATATTGCGCTTGTTCGCCTGTGACCGGACATTGGAAATTCTGCGAAGCGTCCTTGCAGAACACCGTCTCGGGTGCCGGCTCGGTCCAGTAGCGGTTGCCGACCCGCTGCTGCAGCGTCGGCACGGTGTTGAGTGCCAGCAGATGCTGCGGATAGACCTCATAGAGTGGCACGCCGGGCTGATAACGCGGCTGCGGAGGAACGGGCGGATTAGGTGGGGTCGGGTCAGGAGGCGTTGGGCCAGGCGGCGTGGGCGGGACCGGCCTCAGCGACGAGCGCAGGTACCAGTCGCTGTCGGCTGGATCGACGACGCCATTATGATGCAGCGTATAGGCAAAGGCGCCGCCGACCACCGCTTGTTGGCCGTCCGCGGTAACAAACTCACCCTGGAGGGCAAACGATCCATTGGCAGTGGTCGCGCCGTTGATGGCATCGACAACCTTGATGCCGTCGGAAAGGGTCAAGGCGCCCGGTCCAGCGGTGTTCCTGATGATTAGCGTAGTGTCGCCGGTTGCCGTGCCGCCATTGATGACAAGCCGGTCGGAGGCAGCGCCGTCCGTTCCCAGATAAGTATTGAGCCCAATACGCCCGCCAATGCCCACGTAGCTATTGGTCGTCAGCGTCTTGTAACTCGTCAGCTGCGCCCGGTCACCGGTCGGTGGCGAATAACCGATCAGGCTCGCGTTGTTGACAAGCGTGGTTACCGTCGATGTGCCTGTCATGTTCCACAGCGAGTTGTTCTGCAGTGTAACATTCATAACGGCTGAACTGGCGGTCTGGGCGGAGCCGTTGATCGTCGAGGCATCAGCCGTGAACGTTGTGCTGGCCTGACTGACCGAATCCAGGGCAATGCCACTGCCGGCATTGAGTGTTGACCCTGTCAGCGTCGCGACGTTAACGCCCGTAATTGCCCGCAAACCATCGCCGGCCGGATTCACCGTCGCGTTGGTCACTTTGATGGTGTTAACCACACCAACCGGGGTGGGCCCGAAGTTCAGGCCTGCGGCGCTCGCCCCTGTAGTTGTCACGGTCTGGTTGGCGAAATTTATCGTGCCTCCTTGCGTGGCTTCCAGCCCGTGACCGGAGGCGCCACTCGTGGTGACTGGCGTACCATTGGCATTGATAATGCCGTTGCCCTGCGCTCGAAGCCCGACGGCCTGAGGTCCGGACGTGGTAACACTGCCGTTGGTCAAGTTGACAACACCAGGGACAGCACCAGATGCAAAGGCGAACGCCCCGGCTGCGTTCTGTCCTGCAGTCGAGATCGTTACCCCCGTCGCGCTCAAGGTGGCATTGTCCTGAGCCGACACGCCTGCCGCTCCGATACCATGCGTCGTGACCGACCCGCCATCGAAGGTAAGTGTGGATCCTAATTGGAAGGCCTCAGCGCCGACTGAACCGTCGCCAAAAGTCTCGACGGTCACATTTCGAGCGGCGATGCGTGCCAAACTGCTAGCATTCGCACTGGAGACCATGCCTACGGCGTTTGCCCCGCGGGTAATGATTCCCGTATCGCTCACGTTGATTGTCGAACCGGCAAGTGATGCAATGCCGTTTGCGCCGGCGCCCGTGGTCTCGATGCGCGAGCCATTTTGCACCGTAATGACAGCGCCACTGGTTGCCTGGATGCCGTTAGCAGCCGCGCCTGACGTGAGTACTGTCGTCGCATCAACCAGCACGCGGTTGCTGGAAATTCCATAAACGCCATATGCGGAAATACCTGCGGTCGAGATACTGGTTCCATGCAGAGCGATGCCGGCCGTACCGCCGTTTGCAAACGCACCATAGGACGAGCTCGTACCGGTGCCCGTTGTGGCCAATGTCGTGATCGAGCCGCCAGTGTAGTCAATCGTCGCCCCGGTGCGGGCCCCAATTCCGCTCGCCTGGTCACCGCTCGTGGTGATGGTGACGCCCGTCGCATTGACCGTGCTGCTGTTAGTTGCCGATATGCCGGTTCCAGGCCCCAAGGGGGCGGAAGTGGTATAGGTCGTGGCGGGGAACAGCGGCCCTGGCACGGCCACCGTCGAGCCGTTGGTGACTGAGATGGCCTGCGCTTGGGCCGTCGCAACGAGTGCAATCAGAGATGTTGTCGACATAGCTGCGCGGAGTAATCCCGCACGAGCTGGCGAATGATTAGGAGCGGGTAGAAATCTGATCTTCACGGAATATTCTCCGAGCCGCGCCCTACAGCCACATTAGCGTGCGTGGATATTATGGTGCACGCAAGTAAGCCAGGGGTTGAGCTGCTATGTTTATGGACGATTGCTGGGTGGTGTGGCTTTTTGGCAATAGCTAGTAATCGACGACAAAGACGATCGTGGATGGGGTCCACGGTCCTTGATCGAAAATGGAAGTTCATTCGATCCGTCTGGGTCGGCGGAACATTGGGAATGATGGAGGCTAGTCACTTTGAACCTACGACACGAGATTTCCAGCATGGCGCGCCGCACATGCACGCGCCCTATTAGGGGGCAATTAACGATTTGCATAGACTTCTGATTGGAAAATTGACGACAATCAATCAAAAACTATTACGCACTCAATCTTACATCCGCCGCTGGCGGTTGGAATTTCCGCCAGCAACGCCGCGCGATTGAGGGCTAAGGCAATTGAAGTCGCGAATCCGTGCAAGGATGACCGCCCGCGCGAGGTGCTAGTGTTTCAAAGAAGTCGGGGCTGCTTTGACTGCGACGTCCAACGGCATCCAGGCGATCGCTCCCAGGTCTTTGGCGAAGGCACCGCCGGAAGAGTTGGAGTCGCCGGAATAGATGAGGTTGCCTTCCAGGTGCTGCTTCAACGGAGGTTGCACCGCTGGAGCGATCAAGCGTTGACCGCTGACGCTATCAACTTCACTTATGGCTCATCGCCTTCTGCGGCGAAAAGCTCGCCGCATACTGGCAGCTTCATCGTGGCAATACATCGACTGAAAATAGCGATCAGCATGGAAAGGGCACCTTCGACCGTCCAGATTTTGGCCGCGGTTTAGTCGGTTCCAGCGAGAATTGCCCTGAGGTCTATCGCACCATTGGCAGTTTCGGCGTGCAGTGTTCGCTGCACGGCATCGGTATTCGCCGCAACACATTCGATCGCAGCATCTGGGTCGCCATTCAGAATATGGCGCGTCAACGTCGCCGAATATTCTGCTCGGCTGCCGCGGACTGGCGCGGCCTGATATGTGGAAAGCGCAGTGGTAAAACGCATCACGTTGAGCTGGAGCGCGCGCGCAATCACCATGTTGCCATGAATGAGCCAAAGCAGGACTAAATATTCCATGTGCAACCGCCGCATCCTATGAAAGCAAGACAGTCGTCATCGTCACGCACGACATCGACGAGGCGATCAAGATGTGCGACCGGGTCGCGATCATGCTCGACGGTCAGATGCCGCAGTATGACCGCCCCGAAGCGATCCCAAATTCGTCAGGAACTTCCTCGGTCCGGCCCGGACCATCAAGCGCTCAGCCTGATCAATGTCGCCAGCGTGATGACGGCGCCGAGGGCCACCCCCGAGGGCACCCCGATCGCGCTGGACGCCAACCTGCATGTGGCGCATGCATCCATACTGGACAACAATCTCCAGGGGGGTTGGACGTCAGGGCGCTGGATGGCTCCGTCATTCTCGACCGAGATGCGATCCTTGCCTGCCACGCGCGATAGGTCGATGAGCTCAGGGATGGCGCGGCCATCATGCGGGTGAAGCTATAGAAGTACGAGGCGTGTCGGCAGGCTGAGGCCTGACATGAGATGCGCGCAGAGTAACGAATTTGGAGCCTCACGCTCAGCAGGAAGTGATCGACATCGGCTGCGCCGTCCGCGTCGGCATGTTTGCCTGCGCGCTAGCAAATCGACCGTGCGCGATTGGCCGGCTACATAGCCAGAGTCATCAAAGTCGAAATCCGCTCGGGACCGTGCATGAGCGGAAACGGATCGGCCGATGCAACGACGCAGCGGCCGACCCGTATTGGTTTTACTCAGCCGGCGCTGCGTCGAGTTCGGCTCCGCGATCGGCGTCGAGGATGCTGTCGATCGCAATCAGCTCGGGCATCTTCAGGCCGCTCGGACCGCCGCGCGAGACCAGCAGGTAACCGAGATAGAGCGCGCCGATGGCGAACATGATGGCGACGTAGGACCAGGGTTTGGCGAACGAGGCATCGCGGAAGATCGCCAGTTCGAAGGCAAGCCAGGCGATGGCCAGGATGAGCACCGGCACTTCCCAGGCGCCCAGCGTGAAGCCCTGGCTCGGCGGCAGCTGGTGGCGCTTGGCCGCATACATCAGCACGGTCACCGCATAGATGATTGCCGGAAGTAGCGTGGCGGCCGAGAACAGGGAGAACAACGCGTCGGTCTGCTGTGAGAACAGGGCAAGGATGACCTGGCCGATGACCGCGACGAGGATCGTCGCATTGACCGGCGTTTGCAGGGTCGGGCTGATCTTGTGCCACAGCTGCCATCCCGGGAAGCGCTCGTCGCGCGACATCGCCCAGACGAGACGCGTGCCGCTGAGAAGGATGACGAGGCCGCAGGAGAAGATCGAGATGACCACCAGCACCAGCAGGAAGCTACCGACGACGGGGCCAAGCACGCGAGAGATGACGTCCGCGATCGGCGTCGCCGACGCGCTGAGCGCGGTAGGATCGCCGAGAAGGGCAGTCACTGCGATGAGGAAGAGCATGCCGATGACGCCGAGGCTGAGCACCGCCTGCCACATGGCCCTCGGGACGACGCGGGCAGGTTCGCGCGTTTCCTCGGCCAGGTTCGCTGCAGATTCGAAGCCGACGATGGTGAAGGCACCGAGCAGCGTGCCCATGATCCAAGGGCCGGCCTTTGTGAGATCGCCGAACGAGTAGTATCCTTCGGAGCCAACGGTGCCGGTGCTCGTCAGGTTGGCGAAATTCAGCTCGTCATTGATTGCGCCGACGGCAAACAGCAGCACCACGAGCCCGATCATGCCGACGAGCTGGATAGTGACGGCTACCGCGTTGAAACGCTGGGTGAATTTCGTCGAGAAAGCGATCATCACAGCCTGGGCGACGATGACAAGGCTGGTGATCCACCAGGCGTTATTGGGCGTGCCCTCATAGCCGAACAGGACCGGCAGGACGGTGGAGGCGATGGTGTAGTCGACCGCGCAGAGCACGATGGCAAGAAAGGTGAAGCTGATCCAGCCCATGATCCATCCGAAGACCGGATTGGAGATGCGCGACGTCCACTGGTAGACATAGCCGGTAACCGGAATGCGCGCGGCGAGCGAACCCAGGATGAGGGCGACCATCAACTGGCCGACGACGACCACCGGCCAGGTCCAGATACCCATCGGCCCGGAGGTTGAAAGCATGGCTCCGTAGGCGGTGAAAATGCCGGTCGCGATCGAGACGAAGCCGAAGGCGACGGCAAAGGATTGAAAGGCCGTGACCTCTCGTTTCAGAGTGTCGTGCTGGCTAGAATGATGGGACGACGGTCCGGGCCGTCCCGCAGTGGTCTTGCTCATGGTTCCCCTCCTAGTTCAGTTTGGTGTGCTGTCATGTCATGCGGGAAAATCGCCCTCGGCCTCGCTCCAGAGGCTGACGCGGCGGTTCCGTGCCTTGAAGAAGTCGATCTCGCGCGCCACCCCGGAGCTTTCCTTCCAGCCGGGGGCGTCGATAACGATCAGTTCATCCATCGCCTCCATGAAAACGGCGTCGACCGGACCCCAGAGCTTGCCGATCCCTGCCTTGTCGAGGTCGGCGAGGTGTCCGTTGATCGGATGGGACATCGACACCTGGCTGAAGACTGTGGCGCCGCCCCGTACGATGCGGGCGGCCACTGCGTTCGAAAGCTGGAACCGCTGCTCCACGACTGTGCTGTCTGCATGCCCGTAGGGGCATGCGAGAAAGATCTTTCGCATTTTCAAACTCCTGAATTGGTCTGTCTGAGGTTGAGGGCGTCAGTGACGCCAGGTTCGAGCCCTCTCGATGGCGCGCGCAAAGCACGCATGGTCGGCGGCGCTGACGGTGGCGTCCGGCTTGAACGTCCGCGCCGTCGTGCGCGCGCCGCTGACGTCCGCGCCGCACAATTCGGCAAGGCCCAAGGCCGTTAGCTCATGCATCGGCGGGACGGTGATCGACCGGTTGCTCGCCGAAGCGAGGAACTGGGCGAAATAGGCGCTCTGCGAAAGGCCGCCGTCGATGGAGATGCTCTTGCCGAGCGTCACGACTTGCGTGGCCGCCTCGATGAGGCCTACCGTCAGCATCGCGATGCCTTCCAGCACCGCGCGGACCATGTCCCTGCGGTCAGTCGCATGGTCCATGCCGATGAAGATCGGCGCGGCCTGCCGGTCCCAGTAGGGCGCTGCAAGGCCGGAAAGCGCCGGCACGAAAACGATGCCGCGGCTGAGCGCCGAAGGCCCCTCGAAGCTGCCGAGTTCTTCCATTGCCGCGAAGAGGCCGATGCTGCGCGCCCATTCGAGCGCCGAACCGGCATCGTAGACGCCGCCCTCGACCGCGAAGGTCGGCGCCTGTCCCTTGCGGTGCCATGCGATCGTCGGCAGGAGGTCGGAGGCCGGCGGGCGCTTGTCCCCGGTTACTGCCAGCAGGAAGGCACCGGTGCCGAATGTGATCTTGCAATCGCCGGGCCGCCGGCAATTGTGGCCGAAGAGGGCTGCCTGCTGGTCGACGATCGATACTCTGACGGGCGTCTGGCCGATCTGTCCGAACGTCTCGTCCACGGCGACGATTTCGGGCAGGCACTGCCGCGGAACGCCGTGCAGGTCGCACATCTCCTGGCTCCAGCCCCCGGTGGCTAGGTCGAGGAGACCAGTGCGCGAGGCCGTTGCTAGGTCCGTGCGGAAGGAACCGCACAGTCGGTCAAGGAAGAAGGCGTCGGTCGTACCGAGCCGCAGGCGGCCGGCAGCGAGCGCAGCCGAAACCGCCGGCACCGTCTTCACCAGCCAGGCAAGCTTGCTGGCCGAGAAATAGGGATCGAGCGGCAGGCCGGACACCTTCTTCGAACGTTCCTCCGCCACCGGCGGCAGGGCCGCGAGATCGTTCGCCGTCCGCGCGTCCTGCCAGACGATGACGGGAGACAGAGGCTTTCCGGTCCCCGCATCCCAGGCAAGGCAGCTTTCGCCCTGGTTGGAAATGCCGATCACGTCCACCGGGCCGGCGCCTTCGAGCACGGCCTGGATATTGCGCAGGAGTTCTTCCGGATCATGCTCGACCCAGCCGGGCGCAGGGTGGTGCTGTGCATGGCGGCGCGTGCCGGCGACCCTCCAGGCTCCGCCATCCTCGACGACGAGGCAGCGGGTGGACGTCGTGCCTTGATCTATGGCGGCTACCCGCATCATGATTCCTCCCTGAAACGCAAATGGACATGCTGCGCCTGCGGCGCATCCGCCGGAATGGGCACAAGCACGCGCCGCTCAGGCATCCAGGCGCCGCTGGCATGCCACACCTCGCGTCCCTCCAGTTCGAGCGAAAGGCGGCCACGGGCGCGGCGCAGGAAGCGCAGTTGGAAATTTCGGAACGCGGCCGGCAGCGAGGGCGAACGGCGCAGGATGTTCGGGACGACCAGCTTGACCGGATCGTCGAAGGTGACGGGAACCGGTGGTGCGGCCTTCGGATCCCGGCCGATATCCTCGGCGAGGGCACGTCCGATCGCGCGACCCTCGCGATAGGCCCAGCCGCCGGTCTCGACGGCGCGCAGCACGTTTCCGGCGGCAAAACATAGAGGATCGCGGGAGCGGCCGTATTGATCGACCGCCGGGCCGGCGCTTCCCGCGTCGACCCCGAGGGGGGACTGCAGGAACAGCGCCGATTCCGGCGTGAACTGCCCCGTCAGCAGGACGCCGTCGCAGGCGAGGGTTTCGACTTGGCCGCTCCGCCGGATGCTGACCGCCTCGACGCGATCTCGTCCGATGATGTCGACGATATCGGCACCGCGATGGAACGGCACGCCGACTAGCGTCGGAAACCAGCTCAATGGCGCCCGGGCGAGGGCGTGGGATCGCGGCTCGATCATTGCGACGGGCCTCCCCCCGTGAGTGAGGCAGGTCAGCACGGCCGACAGCGACACGAGTTCGGAACCGACGATCAGCGGGCGGCGGAACGGCATGAGGCCGTGGAAGGCGACATAGGACTGGAGCGTGCCCGTGGTGACGACGCCGATCGGCCGGTCGCCGGAAAGCAGCCGCGCCGAACGCGGCTTTTCGCGCGCGCCGGTCGTCACGAGGATGCGCTTGGCGCTGAGGGTCTCGACGCCACGGTCCGACGAGAGGGTCACGCCGCCGTCGTCGTCGAGCCGCACGACGGAATGGCCCGTGCGGATATCGACGCCGGCCTTGTCCGCTTCGCGCTCCAGCTTGCGGCCATAGGCGGCCCCGAAATAGACGCGCCCGAATTCCAGCATGCCGAAGGGGGAATGGCTGCAATGGCGCGTCGCGCCGCCGAGCGCGAGCTCGCGGTCGAGCAGCATGACCCGCTCGGTGCCTCGCCTGCGCATCTCGATGGCCGCAGCGACACCCGAGGGACCACCGCCGACGACGATGACATCCGCATCGAAAGCGCTCATCGGGTGCCCTCCGCTTCGCTGGCAAGCGGCGTTGCGAGCTTGCCCTTGGTCATCTCGGCAAGGTGGGCATTGCAGTAAAAGCCCTGGCAACGTCCCATGCCGGCGCGCGTGCGCCGGCGCAGGCCGCCGAAATCGCTGGGCGGGACAGGACTGTCGAAGGTCGCCTCGATCTCCCGGCGCGTGACCAGTTCGCAATGGCAGACGATCTCGCCATGGCCGGGACGCTGCCAGTCGCGCTCCCGGCACTCCGCCAGATTGGGAACGGAGACCGGCGGAATTGCGGAGGGAGACACGAAATCGTCCGCGAATTCCGAATGCAGCTTGAGCGCATGCTGTGCCAGGCCCAAGGCGGAGCTGAGGCCGGTCGAGCGGATGCCGCCGAGGGTGATCGCGCGCTTGTCGGGCCGCACGAAAACGCGGTAGCCCTTTTCCTCGCTGGCGGGACGAAGTCCGGCATAGACAGCCGTCACCGGAATGTCAGCAAGGGCAGGGACGATTTGCGCCGCCCGGCTCAAGAGCGCGTCGAGCGTCTCCGTCTCGACCGTGGCGCGCACCCGGTCTTCCTGTTCCTCCGCCGTCGGGCCGACGAGTACGTTGCCGAAGGCCGTGGGACAGACGACGATGCCCTTGGTGATTTCCGTCGGGACCGGCAGGATGATGCGGGGGACATGGCGGGCGGCCGCCTTGTCGAGCACGACGAACTGGCCCTTGCGCGGCTTGATGCGGAAGGCTGCCTCGAAGCCGAGACGCGTGTCGACGATGTCGCCATAGAGGCCTGCCGTGTTGATCACGCTGTCGGCCGCAACGTTGCCCCGCGACGTTTCCAGCAGCCAGCTTCCGTCGAACGTACCCTTGAGAAGCTCCGCGCCGCGCAGGAAAACCGCGCCGAGCGCAACGGCCTGCGTGAGATAGGCGAGCGGCGCCGACCACGGGTCTATGACATGCTCGCCCGGCACTTCAAGCGCGGCGACCAGACGGTCCGACAAGGACTGCATCGCCGCGCGGGCCTCGGCGCCCGACCGGAGCACGACGTCGGTGATGCCGTTTTCACGCGCCTGTGCGTCGATGGCCTCCAGCTTGTTGGCCTCGATGCTGTTCCAGGCGCAGACGAAGGCGGTCGTGGTGACGAGCGGCAGGTTCAGCGTGTCGCGGATCTCGAGATATTCCTGACGGCCGGCGCGGACCAGGTCGAGCTCGAGGCTGCCAGGTGGGGCGTCGAAGCCGGTGTGCAGGATCGCGCTGTTCGCCTTCGAGGCGCCGGAGAGGATGTCATTTCCCTTTTCAATAAGCACGACCTTCGCGCCGGCAAGCGCAAACCGCCGGGCGACGGCGCAGCCCACGACTCCCGCGCCGACGATCGCGATGTCGAATGATCCGCAGATGGCGGGGGGAAGGGGCACTGACATTTCTCCCGTTCGGTCAATGACTGACTAAACGGTATTTATGGTTTTACCGAATGTAAAGCCTCTGAGCGCCCGCCAGTGGGATGCGCCCCTCGCAATGTCCGGCAATTGTCTGTTTTTGGTAGGTGAGGGATAACTCACTGATTGGCCGTTCGGGCGACTTTCGGTCGTTGACTTGACCGATCGGTGCTGTACAACGGAAATCCAGCGCAAACGAGCGGCGTTGCATCTGAAAACTGCCGCCAAGAGGAGTCATCGTGAGGCCCGCGGATCGCCACGAAAAAATTGTCAGGCTTGTGCACAAGGCGGGGGAAATCAGCGTCGATGAGTTGGCCCAGACGCTCGACGCCTCCCGCGAGACCATCCGGAGAGACCTTTCTAACCTCGATGCGCTGGGTCGCCTGAAGAAGTTCCACGGTGGCGCGCGGGTCCGGTCGAACCCGTCAGTGGAGCCCTCGGTCGAGGGACCTTTCGCGTTGCGCATGGCGGAGAACATGACCGCAAAGCGGCGGATCGCCTACGCCGCCGCCCGATTGCTTGCACCGGGAGACTCGGTGTTCCTCGATACCGGGACGACGACGGTCATCCTAGCGGAAGCGCTCGTCGACCTGCCGGCGCTCGTGGTCATCACCAATTCGTGGAAGATCGCTGCTACGGTTTCGGCAAATGCCGATCACAAGGTCTATCTGCTCGGCGGCGCCTATGGGGCGGATGCGGGGGAGACACTCGGGCAGTTCGCGGTCGAACAAGTGCGGAAGTTCCGGGCTCGCCATGCCTTCCTCACCGTCGGCGCGATCAATGCGCATTCGGTCATGGATTTTGACGCCCAGGTGACGGAAGTGGCGCAGACCATGATCGAGCGGGCGGAGTCCGTCACCGTGCTCGCGGACGGTTCGAAATTCGGCAAGCACGGCATTTTCGAGGTGGCGCCGTTGTCGTCCATCGATAGGCTCGTGACGGAACAGGACCCGCCCGCTGTGATCGCCGCCGCGCTTGAAGCGAGCGGGACGGAGGTCGTAGTGGCCTAAGCGGAGCGTCGCCGGCAGCGATATCACGCCCCGCCGCTGTCCAAGTGGTCTGCTCGCGCAAATGGTCCGAATTAGTATCGCCCTGCCGAGAAGTCGGCTTTGCGCCTTGGTTCAGTCGTTCAGCTCGTTCCAGGGCGATCCTGAAAGCGGACGTCAATTGACCGACCGCCTTTGCTAGCGAGAAGAATGGCTGCAATTTCGGACGCTGGCGACGAAGCACGCTCCATCGCCAGCTGGGATATTTTTCGAGCAACGCCGGAAATTGTTGCCAACGCTATCTGACGTTGCCGGCGATCCAGTCCTGTATACGCGCCGCGATCACGTCATTTCCCTTCTCGAGAATGTACAGGTGTCCGTAACCCGGCATTTTCCAGTCGCGCCCAAGAAAGGTCATCGGCACCCCCATGACCACTTCAGGTTCACAATGCCGCATGCATTCCTCATTGAAGTGCATTCAATATCCATATATATGGATTTTGTAAGTTTATCGCTTCGGATGCCGGCTGGAACGCTAGTGGCTCGGCGTCGACTCTACCGAAAGTGGTCAAGATCATGGACTATGTCGCAAGGTTCGAGGGCCTGATTGCCGAAATGAAGCTCGATGGCCGCTATCGGACCTTCATCGAACTGGAGCGGATCGCCGGCGACTTCCCAACCGCTCGATGGCATGGACCGGACGGACAAAGCCGCCGCGTCACAGTCTGGTGCAGCAACGACTACCTAGGCATGGGGCAGCACCCCGACGTCCTCGCCGCGATGCACAAGTCAATCGACTTGTTCGGCGCGGGAACAGGTGGGACCCGCAATATCTCCGGCACAAACCGCCAGCACGTTCAGCTCGAAACAGAACTTGCCGATCTTCATGGCAAGGAGGCAGCGCTGGTCTTCACGTCCGGCTGGATCTCCAATCTCGCGGCACTTGGCACGCTTGGCAAACTCATGCCCGACTGCGCGATCTTCTCCGACGCGCTCAACCATAATTCGATGATCGAAGGCATGCGCCGGTCAGGTGCTGAACGCTTCATCTTTCGCCACAATGATGCCGCGCATCTTGATGAATTGATGAGCTCGGTTGCGCCGGAGCGTCCCAAGATCGTCGCGTTTGAAAGCGTTTACAGCATGGACGGCGATGTGGCGCCGATCGCTGCTATCTGTGACGTCGCCGACAAGTACGGCGCGATCACATATCTCGATGAAGTTCACGCCGTTGGGCTCTATGGCCCGCGTGGCGGCGGAATTGCCGAACGAGAGGGCATCGCCCACCGCTTGACCATGATCGAGGGAACCCTTGCCAAGGCATTCGGTGTCATGGGGGGCTACGTCACAGGTCCGGCGCTGCTCATGGATGTCATCCGCAGCTTCGCCGACAGCTTCATCTTCACGACATCTATTTGTCCGCACCTGGCGGCTGGCGCGCTTTCAGCGATCCAGCACCTCAAGTCCCATCCGGAAGAGCGGACAAGGCAAGAAAGCAACGTGGCGCGGCTCAAGGCGATGCTGCAGGCAGCAGACATGCCGGTTCTGGACTCTCAAAGCCACATCCTTCCGTTGATCATCGGCGACGCGCATCTGTGCCGGCGCTCCAGCGAACTACTGCTTCAAGAGCACGACATCTACGTTCAGCCGATCAACTACCCAACCGTCCCGCGTGGCCAGGAGCGGCTGCGCATCACGCCTACGCCCTATCACACCGCAGAGCACATGGACGCACTTGTCGCAGCGCTTGTTTCCATCCGCGGCAAGCTTGGCTGGATGAAAAGCGCCATGGCTGCCTGACAGGGTGCCGATCTCCGAAACCTGCAACACGGCGGCCGCCGGTGGCCGCCGGAGCAATCTACGCTGATCGTCGAGACGACGGCACTGCCTTCAAGGAAGATGTGTATGGCGCTCATCGACAGCAATGCGAACGTGATTGAGGACACATGGCTTTATCCTGACGCGAGCCATCTGCCGGCAGGAAAACCGAATTTTGTCATCCCATTCGAGATTTTCACCACCGTGGCTTTGGGATGTGAGGTCGAGCGGCCAGTCGGGATTTTGGTGACGCCTGAAATCGCGCCCGAGCATATCACCCCTTATCTCGACAAGATCGACCTGGTGGTGGTGCACTTTGCAGAACCCCGTGATGCACAGGGCTTTCGTACGGCGCGCATGTTGCGCCAAAACCATGGCTTTGGCGGTGACATCCGTGCAATTGGCCAATTGTCGCCGGACCAGCGCGAACCCCTAGCTCAAGCCGGCTTCAGTTCTATCGTTACGCCCTCGGATCATCCGCCGGAGCAATGGAGAGCCGCAACGCCCGGCACGTCCTTGCCTGGACAGGCCAACGACAGCTGATGATCGCGCGCCAGACCGACGGCAATTCACTTGCCGTGCTTCTCGTCGCTTCCGTCGGCTGCGCGATGACGGTGCTCGATACAAATATCGTCGCTATCGTCTTGCCAACCCTTGCTCGAGATCTTGGCGCGAGTTTTGCCGATGTCGAATGGGTCATCAGCGCCTATGTGCTGAGTTTTGCGTCTTTGCTCTTACCGGCCGGTGCGATTGCAGACCGGTTTGGGCGCCGGACTATCTTCCTGCTTGGAATCTCTATCTTTGCAGTGACGTCGCTGCTGTGTGGCCTTGCCCCGTCGGCTCGCGCTCTTTATGTGGCACGCGCGCTACAGGGCGCGGGAGCCGCTTTCCTGCTTGCGCCAGCACTCGCCATTATCGGCCATACCTTCCATGACGAGAAAGAACGCAACAAGGCGTGGGCGATCTGGGGTGGCATGATGGGACTGACCATGGTGCTGGCCCCCATATTGGGTGGCATCATTGGCTTTTACCTCGGTTGGCGATGGGCATTCTACGTCAACGTGCCGATCTGCATTCTGCTTGCCGCTGCTGTCGCATTGTGGGTGCCGGAATCACGAGACCGCAACGCTCGCCGTCTCGATCCTGCCGGCATCGTCTTTTTCGCAGGCGCGATGTTCGGGCTCACCTCCGGCCTCATCAACGGCCAGGCACATGGCTGGGGGACATGGCAGTCCACTGCCGGCTTTGCGGTCGGCATCGTCAGCTTCGCAATTTTCATCGCCGTGGAGACAGTCCAGCAAAGACCAATGCTTGATCTGAGCCTCTTCAGATTGCCGCGCTTTATCGGTGCGGTGCTGGCCATGTTTGCTTATGCGGCATGTGCACAGGTCATGGCATCGCTACTTCCGCTTTATCTCCAGAACGGCCTTGGGCGGCCAGCCCTTGAAGCCGGCTTCGCCATGCTGCCATTCGCGCTTGCGATGCTCGTCCTTCCCCAGATAGGCCGGTGGCTGTCTCGATTCATGTCATCGACGCAGGTACTGGTTCTTGGTCTGCTCATCGTGTGCCTGGGCAACGCCATGACCGGGCTTGGTGCGCTTCAGGGGCAGTTGCCTCTCGTCATCTTCGGCATGATCCTGCTTGGAAGTGGTGGTGGCCTGCTCAACGGCGAGACACAAAACGCGATCATGGGATCTGTTCCACGTGACCGCGCGGGCATGGCGTCTGGCATCAGCACTACCTCTCGCTTTTCGGGAATATTGCTTGGTTTCGCCATTTTGAGCGGCGTGCTGGCTACATTTGCCAGACAGCAACTCGAAATGGCCGCCAACGGCGCCATTGGTCTTCGCCCAAGCGATGCGCGGCGTTTTGCTGACGCGGTCGTAGCCGGAGATTTGCCGATGGCAACGAAACTGGTGGCGATAGAGCACCAAGACATCGCGACGCTTCTCGCGCGCCAGGCCTACAGCACTGGATTCTCCACGGCCCTGTTTGCGGCTGCCGCAATGGCGGCAATCGCGGCAGTTTCAGTGGCGCTCCTGATGCGAAATCCTCGACAGGAGCCCCAGTTGATTGGAGCTCCTCCGAACTGATGCCCGGTCAAGCTTCGTTTGGCTTTTCAGCGAGTGCAGCGTGTAGCGCTTCGCCGACAGTACATTGGTTTGAGGCCGTCAATGGAACCATAGGCAATCGATAGTTTGCATCGATCTTGCCGAGCTCTCCCAACGCCCATTTAACTGGAATAGGGTTTGTCTCGATGAACATTGCCTCGTGCAATGGAGCAATACGTCTGCTGAGGCAACGAACGGTGTTGAGATCCCCCTCATGCGCCGCCTTGCACAATGAAGCCATGAGTTCAGGAATGACGTTGGCTGTCACGGAAATATTGCCGCGCGCGCCAAAGAGCATGAGTGCCGCCGCAGTCGGATCGTCGCCGCTGTAAACCGCGAAATCATCTGGGAGGCTACGCATGAGCGAGATCCCCCGGCCGATGTCGCCAGTAGCGTCCTTCAGCGCAACGATGTTTGCGACCGCTGCCAGCCGCACCACTGTTTCGTTGCTCATGTCGGCGACCGTCCGGCCTGGGACGTTGTAAAGGATCAAGGGAATGTCGACAGCTTCGGCAATAGCCCTGAAATGCCTATACATGCCTTCTTGTGTCGGCTTGTTGTAATACGGAACAACCGAAAGTGCTGCCGTTGCACCCCACTTGCGCGCATAGCCAGTCAGCTCGATCGCTTCAGCAGTGGCGTTAGCTCCCGTTCCGGCGATGATGGGAATACGGCCGGCGGCATGTTCGACGGCGACACGAATGAGTTCGCTGTGCTCGTCCATTGATACCGTCGCGGACTCGCCCGTCGAACCCATCACAACGATGGCGTTCGTCCCAGCCTCGACGTGCCAGTCGATCAGGCTGCGGTAGCTGTTCCAGTCAATTGCCCCATCCGGCAGCATCGGCGTGACGAGAGCTGGAATGCTCCCAACCGGCATTTCGTGGAAGTAGACCGACTTTCGCGTTGGCATGTGCTTGACCTTTTTCTCAGATATTGTCGCGCAGCCCGGCGCGCCGACTTAGGGCCTCACAGGGCCTGCGTCGCCCGCCGCCAGGCGCGACCAGCGCATCGGCACGTTCGCCGTCTCGGTGACGTCTTATTGTATGGCAACTTCCAATTCTTCCCATACACAGAAACACGCATAAGCAGTGCCATTGAACGCGTATGTGACGCACAAATCGTCGCATGCACCCGGATCTATCTGGCCACATCTTCGTTTAGACGGTAAATGTCACCTGGATGATTGTATGGGCAATAACCATACATATGGAGCAATAATGTCTTTGTCCAGACACGTCCGAGCGGAGCAGAAAAGCAGATGAGCGCTGTTGCAGCCGAGGCTCGGGATATCGAACAAATCCCCAGCTATAACGAGCAGATCGTCCGCTGGTTCGCGCTGGCAACCGTCGTCTGGGCCATCTTCGGATTCGCTGCTGGCTTGTTCATCGCCCTGCAGCTGGCGTTTCCGAGCCTCAATTTCGGCGAATATGCAAGCTTCGGCCGCCTTCGCCCGCTGCATGTGTCCGGTGTGGTTTTCGCCTTCGCAGGTAACGCGCTGATCGCTACCTCGCTCTATGTCGTGCAGCGGACATGCCAGACGGGTCTATGGGGCGGGCGCCAGCTCGCGATCCTGCTTTTCTTCGGCTACCAGGCGTTTCTGGTCATCGCCTTCACCGGCTATCCGATGGGCATTACCCAGAGCAAGGAATATGCGGAGCCTGAGTGGTATGCCGATATTCTGCTGCTGGTCGTGTGGGTTGTGTATCTATGCATTTTCACCGGCACGCTGATCCGTCGCCGCGAGCCGCACATCTATGTGGCGAATTGGTTCTACCTAGCCTTCATCATCACGGTGACGGTCCTCCACGTCATCAACAATCTGTCGATGCCCGTGTCCTGGATGGGGACCAAGAGCTATTCGCTATTCGGCGGCGTGCAGGATGCATTGATCCAATGGTGGTACGGCCACAACATGATCGGCTTCTTCCTGACAGCCGGCTTCATTGGCATCATGTATTATTTCGTGCCCAAGCAAGCCGGCCGGCCGATCTATTCCTATCGGCTGTCCATCGTCCACTTCTGGGCCTTGATCTTTCTCTACATCTGGGCCGGGCCGCACCATCTGCACTACAGCGCACTGCCTGATTGGGCTCAGACGCTCGGCGTGGCGTTTTCCATCATGCTGTGGATCCCCTCCTGGGGCGGCATGATCAACGGCATCATGACGCTATCTGGAGCTTGGGGAAAGCTGCGCACCGACCCGATCCTGCGCTTCCTCGTTGTCGCTGTCGCCTTCTACGGGATGGCCACTTTCGAGGGGCCGCTAATGTCAATCAAGTCGGTCAACGCTCTCAGCCACTACACTGACTGGACTGTCGGCCACGTGCATTCGGGTGCACTCGGCTGGGTCGCATTCATGATCTTTGGAGCGGTCTATTACCTGGTTCCGCGCCTGTGGCGTACGCAGCTGTGGTCCATTCGACTGGTCGAATGGCACTTCTGGATCGCGACCATCGCGATCGTGCTCTACATCACCGCCATGTGGGTCGCAGGCATTGCCCAAGGGTTGATGTGGCGCGCCTACGACCAGTTCGGCTTCTTGCAATATTCCTTCGCCGACAGCGTCGCCATGCTGCACCCCTATTACCTCGTCCGTGCCCTTGGAGGCGCCCTCTATCTCCTGGGCGGACTGCTCATGGCCTTCAACGTCTTGATGACGATCCTGCGCTCGCAAAGCCAAACACGTGCTGGCGGCCTCGTGCCGGCCACTCAACACTAAGGAGCGCGCAGCTATGGCGTCGGGTAAGAACAAGCCCTTGGGGCACGCGATCATCGAACGGTCGACGACCCTACTGTTCGTACTGACCTTCCTGGTGATTTCCATCGGCGGGCTGGTCGAAGTGGTTCCCCTGTTTCGGCTGGAGGAAACCATCAAGCCGGTGAAAGGTGTTCGCCCCTACACACCGCTCGAGCAACTCGGACGCAACATCTACACGCGGGAGGGGTGCTATACCTGCCACAGCCAACAGGTTCGACCCTTCCGTGACGAAGTCGAGCGCTACGGCCACTACTCGATCGCCGCCGAGAGCATGTACGACCACCCATTCCTGTGGGGATCGAAGCGGACTGGACCGGATCTGGCTCGTGTCGGTGGCAAATATTCGAATGCCTGGCATGTCGCTCACATGGTCAGCCCCCGCGACGTCGTGCCCGTATCGATCATGCCAGCTTACCCCTTCATGCTGAGCAGGGAGCTCGCATTCGACGACGTTTCGGATCATTTGCGAGCATTGCGCGATGTTGGCGTTCCCTATTCAGGGGCAATGATCCTCGAGGCCCCCGCCGATATCCGCGCGCAGGCTTCAGGCGAAAATGCAGAGCCGCTGCTTGCCAAATATCCCGGCGCCAAAGTCGGCGATTTCGATGGTCAGCCAGACAAGATCACCGAGATGGACGCCCTGATCGCTTATCTACAGGTACTGGGAACGATGGTCGATTTCTCCGATGTCCGCCTGGACGAGGTCGAGGAATAGGCCATGTCGCAAAACGCAATCAGCTTGTTCCTGAATAGTTGGCTCGTCGTTGCCACCGTCTTGTTCGTGGTCATCTTCTGGTGGGCCTACCGTCGTTCGGCCAGCGATCAGATGGAGCGAAACGCTCGCATTCCCTTCGACGTCGAAGGAGACGGCCAATGAGCGCCCCTGAACGCGACCCGCTGACCGGGCAACTCACCACCGGCCATGAATGGGACGGGATCAAGGAACTCAGGACCCCCATTCCAAACTGGTGGATCATCACCTTCGTCGTGACCTGGGTGTTCGCCATCGGATACCTTGTCTTGTATCCGTCGTTTGCCACGACGCGCGATTTTGCGCCCGGCACGCTCGGCTGGTCGAGCCGTGGCCAGCTTGATCAGGCGATCAACGCAGCCCATGCCGCGCAAGCGGAATGGCGGACACAGCTGATTGCGACACCGCTCGACAAGATCGAAGCCGACGACCAGCTCAGACGGTTCGCGGTAGCCGGCGGCCTGGCGGCCTTCAACGAGAATTGCGCGGCGTGTCATGGGGTCGGTGCTGGAGGTCAGATTGGACAGTTCCCGGCACTGGTCGATGACGACTGGCTGTGGGGCGGTACTATTACCGACATCTACCAGACCATCCAGCATGGCATACGCGATGCCAACCCGGACTCACGCCAGAGCGAAATGCCGGCTTTCGGAGACATATTGTCCGCCGAAGAAATTGCCGCGACCGCCGACTTCGTCCTGAGCCTGGCGCACGAGTCACAGAGCCAAACCCGATCAAGCCTGCCGGGCGCAACAATCTTTGCCGACAACTGTGCGTCCTGTCATGGCGATCAAGGGCAGGGCATGCGGGAGTTGGGCGCACCAAAGCTCAACGATGCCATCTGGCTCTACGGCGGCAGCAAGGATGCCATCGTCCGGCAGATCGCAGCCCCGCGCATGGGTGAAATGCCCTCATGGGGCCAGCGGCTCGACGATGTCACGGTCCGCATGCTTGCGGTCTACGTCCACACCTTGGGTGGAGGCGAACGCTGATGACGACCACGATCGCAATCGACAGGAGAACAGTCACCCGCCTGTCTCTGCCGCAAAAGGTCCGGGGCCGCTATCGGACAATCAAGACGGTGGTCGCCGCGATCCTGCTGACGTTTTTCTTCGTGACGCCTTTGCTACGCTGGGATCGCGGTGCGCACCTACCTGACCAAGCGGTATTGTTTGATCTCAGCGGCCGGCGGCTGTTTATCTTCGGCCTGGAATTTTGGCCTCAGGACCTTCCAATTGCCGTTGGCGCGCTGATCCTGGGGGCTTTCGGCTTGTTTTATGCGACCACCCTTGCCGGACGCGTCTGGTGTGGTTTCACATGCCCGCAAACCGTCTGGACTGATCTCTTTTATGGCGTCGACCGCCTCACTGAACGGCTTGTTGGCCGCGGCAGCATCGCATCGAAGGTACTGCGCAACTTCATCTGGGTCACCATCGCCGTTCTGACCGGCGTCGGCTTTGCAGCCTACTTCAACGATGCGCTTACGTTTCCGATCGCGCTGGTGACCGGCACGGCTCCGGTCGGAGCCTATGTCACGATAGGCGTCCTGACGCTGACAACATGGTTGCTGGCTGGCTATGCCCGCGAGCGCGTGTGCCTGCATATGTGCCCATGGCCCCGCTTCCAGGCAGCCTTGCTCGATCGCGACAGCCTCGTGGTGACCTACCAAAAGTGGCGCGGAGAACCGCGTGGCAAGAAGAAGGCGCCTATCCGCACCGATTTGCTTGGCCTTTCGTCGCTCGTGCGGGAGGAAGGGGCGTTTGACGGCGGACGTGGCGACTGCATTGACTGCTATCGCTGTGTCAGCGTCTGCCCGACAGGCGTCGATATCCGCGAAGGCCTGCAGATGGGCTGTATCGGGTGTGGGCTCTGCATCGATGCCTGCGACGAGATCATGACAAAGGTTGACAGGCCGAAGGGGCTCATCCGCTTCGATGTCGAAGGCTCGGAAGCAAGGCGCGGCATCAAGCAGCCGGGGATGAATCTGTTGCGGCCAAAATCAATCCTCTACGCCCTGTTCTGCCTGATTGCGCTGGGCGGCATGGCCTATGGCATCACATCGATGGCCAACGTCATGGTCGAGGTCGAGCCTCAGCGCAATCCGCCATTCATCCAGCTCTCCGACGGCGCTGTTCGCAACGACTACACGCTGCGTCTGGCCCACCGCCTCGGCTCGCTCGACCGTGTGAAAATATCAAGCAGCGGCATACCCGGCGCCGTGCTGAGATTGGGCTCCACCGACGATGCCGGCCTGACTGATATCGAGGCGACCATCGGTGAGGCGAGACAGCTCAGCGACAGGCTTTTCGTCGTCGTGCCCGCAGGGCATGTCCCGGCCGGCCGCACGCCATTGCACATCACCTTCTCGGATCCCGTTGCCGGCACCGAGCTTGGCAAGGTCGACACCTATTTCTGGGGGCCTGGCCAGTGACAGCTCCATCGCCGGCCCCCAATCCTCGCAAGGATCTCTGGATTCCGGCGATCTTTATCGGCTTCTTTGTCTGTCTGGCCGGTGTCGAAGCATGGTTCGTTACCATTGCTCACACCACCTTCAGCGGGGTCGTCACCGACAACGCCTACTCCATCGGCCTTGCCTATGACGACGTCCTCGCACAGCGCGAAGCCGAAAAGCGCTTGGGGTGGTCGTCCTCGCTGCAATTCGATCGTGGCGATGGCCTGTCCGGGCGGCTCACTCTTGTCGCGAAAGATGCACAGGGCCGGCCGCTGACGGGATTGGCCGTGCACGCCACAGCTGAACGCATGTCGCGATTTCCGCAAATCCTTGCGGTGGTATTCAGCGAGACTTCTCCCGGCCAATACAGCGCACCACTGGACGTGCCTTTGGCTGGTCGCTGGTTCGTCCGCACGAAGCTCGAAAAAGACAACAAGGCCACCCTGAGCATCAACGAGGTCGACATCGACCCATGACGCTGGCTCTCGCACTCCGAAGCGCGCCCGTACCTGCATCGCCTTCTACTTCGGTACTCACTGCCTTCGTCGAATCCGAAGGTGGCGAGCACCGTTTGAGCCTCCTCGTCGACGGCGTTCATTGCGCTCGATGCATCCACAAAATCGAAACCCGGCTCAAGGCCGACCCATCGGTCGTCGAAGCCAGGGTCAATCTCAGCCTTCGCCGGCTGACCATCGGGTGGAAGGGAAAGCCGGACGACGCTGAGCGGATCGGAGCGGCTGTCGAAGCTCTTGGCTATGGTGTCGCGCCGTACGAAGTGGGACAGCT
Source organism: Aminobacter sp. 01T433 (assembly GCF_056398585.1). Lineage (NCBI taxonomy): Bacteria > Pseudomonadati > Pseudomonadota > Alphaproteobacteria > Hyphomicrobiales > Phyllobacteriaceae > Aminobacter > Aminobacter sp. 01T433. The sequence goes on along the minus strand of NZ_JBFTPR010000023.1, from coordinate 27,513 downwards.
CACGGCATCCGACCAGCAAGCCGGAAGGGAGCTGCTGCGAAGTCTGGCGATCGCGGCATTCGCGTCATCCAATGTCATGATGCTGTCCTGGGCGGTTTGGGCTGGCCAGGCACAAGAGATGCCGTTGGCGACACAGGCACTCTTCCATTGGCTTTCCGCCATCGTTGCCGTGCCGGCCCTGATCTTCGCTGGCCGTCCATTCTATCGCTCCGCGTTCCGGGCGTTGAGATCGGGGCGGACCAACATCGACGTTCCTATCGTCGCTGGCCTGGTGCTGACCGCCGCAATCAGCATGTTCGAACTGCTGCGGGGTGGTCCGGACGTCTATTTCGACAGCGCCGCCATGCTGATGTTCGTGCTGTTGATCGGCCGTTATCTCGATTTCCGCCTACGAGCTCGATCGCGGGCCGCGGTCGAGCAGCTCGTTATGATGAAAGCCGATCATGCAACCGTACTGCATGACGACGGCCGGCTCGAAGTGCTGCCCGCCAATGCCGTTCTGCCGGGGATGTTGCTTGTTGTCGCTCCCGGAGAGGCAATGCCGGTTGACGGTTCAATCACTGACGGCCATTCGTCCATCGACGTATCGATTGTCACGGGCGAGACCTTGCCATTCCAAGCTGGACCGGGAAACGCAGTCCTTGCCGGAAGTATCAATGGCGCAGGCGCCTTGCGTATTCGTGCTACGCGCACCGTCAACACCAGCCATCTGGCGGAAATCCTGCGACTTGTGGAGCAGGCGGAACTGCAACGCGGACCAGCTGCGACGCTGGCGGACCGGGTTGCCCGCATCTGGACGCCAGTCGTCCATGGCATTGCTCTGCTGACATTCCTGGGCTGGTGGCTTGTCGCCGGCGTCTCCGTTCCACTGGCGCTGCTCTACGCCGTCAGCGTCCTCATCATCGCCTGCCCCTGTGCGATAGGACTTGCCGTCCCGACAGTGCAGGTCGTTGCGATTGGAGCCCTGCTGAAGAAGGGTATCCTCATCAAATCGGGCGATGCACTCGAACGCCTCGCCATCATTGACCAGGTTGCGTTCGACAAGACCGGCACGCTGAGCAAGGGCCGACCGGTTGTCACGGATGCTCCATCTGATCCCGCAGCCATCGGCCTGGCGATACGGCTTGCGGCTTCTAGTCAGCACCAGCTTGCGCGAGCCCTGATCGAACGGTTTGGCCCACCAGCCGAGCCGCTTGGAACGGTTGTCGAACACGGTGGCAGCGGCCTCGAAGCGGAGATAGATGGTGTTCGCGTTCGGCTGGGCAGCGCCCTGTTCTGCGATCTTGCCCCCAGCATCGGCGGCAGCGAAACCGAGGTCTGGCTGGCTCGCGAGCAGGCACAGCCGGCAAGGTTCACCTTCGATGACGCGCCGCGTTCCGATGCGCAGGCAGTCATCGAATATTGCGTGAAGCAAGGGCTTGCCCCCGCGATCTTGTCTGGCGACCGGGCGGCAGTCGTCGATCCCTTTTCTTCCTCCCTCGGCATCACCGACCGACACGCCGGGCTATTGCCAGCCGAGAAGGTAAGATTGCTCGAAGACTGGCGAGCCAGAGGTCGCCATACCCTGATGGTTGGCGACGGGCTCAACGACGCGCCAGCGCTCGCCAATGCTCACGTGTCGGCGAGCTTTGGCCACGGCGCCGCTGCCAGCCAGATAGCAGCCGATATCATCCTGCCCGCCGACCGCCTGTCGACCATCGTCTTGACCCACAAGACAGCGCGAAAGGCAGCGCGGATCATTTGGCAAAACCTTGGCTTCGCTGCTGCCTACAACGCTGTCTTGATCCCACTCGCAGTGCTGGGCCATGCCACTCCGATCATCGCGGCGCTGGCAATGTCCGCAAGCTCGATGGTGGTAACGCTCAATGCCCTGCGCGCGCGTCCGCCACGGGAGGGCGCCACCTGAATGGGCCCGCTCCTGTTTCTCATACCCGTCGCGCTGGCCCTCGGCGCCCTAGGCCTTGCTGCATTCATGTGGACCCTTTGGAATGGGCAATACGAAGATCTCGACGGCGCGGCTGAACGTATTTTTCTAGACGACGACCTACCGGAGTAAGTGACAATGACCAGAGAGAACAATAACGACGACAGGAACAAGCGTGTCGCTTTCGCCCTTGTCCTGACAACGATCATTGCGCCGATATTCGGCTGGCTCTACGCGGGCGCATGGGGCGCGTTCTGGGCGTTTTTGGCGTGGATGGTCTGCGTGACGCTTCCCCGCGCGACGGGCATTCGCCTTTTGAAATTTCTCTACGGTTTCATCTCAGCCGATCAGCTGCCGCTGACCCTGGTCAACATCACCTTGGCCATCCTTGTCGGTACGATGGCATTTGGCATCGACGTGGCATTCTACGCAGCCCTGATCGGGGTGCCTATCGTCGTGCTTACACTGATGGTTATCGCCCTTGATCCCGGTCCCGATCCCGAGGGCGAGCTCGTCCCGGTGCCGATCGATGCAAAACGGGCGAGCGAGGATGCCCAATAGCCGGTCGGACTTCGGCCGGAAGCGACGGGCGTCCCTGGCGATGGTAGCTCCTCTTCCTGCGGACCATGACCTGAAGGTCACAGGTTCAAATCCTGTCCCCGCAACCACCGATCCCTGCGATAGCAGGTCATCCATAACCCCGGCTTCCGAAAGGAAGTCGGGGTTTTTTTGTTTGCGGCAAAGCGCAGGATTGCGGCCAGGTCGCCCCGCAACACAATTTGCAGATCGCTGTAGCGGAACCGAGCGAAAGCAAACGTCGGCTTGGGGTGACAGACTAGCGGCTGACTTCGCGCAGTAGCGCTGTCGTCCGCGCTAGCCTACGGGCAAGCTGCGCGGCCGCCTCGCGAAAAATCTCGCCCGCAAGGTTGGGCTCGAGGTCAGAAAGGCGGTCCAGGTCTTCGCGCCCAATCGACCGGATCGAGCATTTCTCATCGGCCACGATGGTCGCGGTGCGCGGCGTTTGTGTCAGAAAGCCGATCTCGCCGACCAATGCGCCCGCAAGAAAGCTGGCAACCCTGATCTCATCGCCGGACGGGCCTTTGATGTGGGCCGAAAGCCTGCCGCCTTCCAGTAATATCAGCCGGTCGGATGGCGCGCCCTGGTGAAAGACCACGGCGCCGGCCGGCACCTCCTCGCTGGCAAACAGTGCGTCACCTAGCAATGCCGTCGCGCTTCCGATCAGGCTGGCAAAGGCGCTCTGGGGCTGCGGCCCCGCGAGTTCGGCGTGTTGCAGCCGGGCTTCTTCGACAATGGTCAGCGCATCGTCCAGTGTCGGCAGCCGTTCCACGCGGTCGACCAGGCCCGAAGGGCCGAGCGTTCGCATCAACGCAGGCGCAACGTTTGTCAGGATCAGCCGAACACCGGTAGTGCGACAGAGTTGTTCCAGTTTTCCGAAGTTGTAGGTCGCCGAGACATCAAGACCCTGCACCCGGCGGAAGTCGACGATCAGCACGCGGTGATCGCCCGGCGTGGCGCCGATCTGCGCGGCGATCTGGTCGAAAAGCACATGCGCCGTGCCGAAGAACAGATAACCTTGAAGCTCGTAGATCAGGGTCGCGCCACCCTGTTCCGTGAGAAGGCGCGATGCAGCGTCGGATCGCTCCGTCGTGGACAGGCGCAACGTCCCGTCCAGGCGCGAGCGGACGACGTCCAGCCGCGCGTAGTTCACCAGGAACAGCACCGAAGATGCAAGTATGCCCGTGCCGACGGCCTGAAGAAAGCCAACGCTCGCGGCGACGCCGACGATCCCCAGCAGCACCGCGAAATCCTGGGCCGGCATGCGGCGGCGTTCCACCCAAAGCCATTCATACAGGAAGTCCAGGCCGAGAAAGACCACAACCGCCGCGAAAACCCCCAGCGGCAACGCCGCCAGGACGTCCGCGCCAGCGATAAGCGCGACGCCGCAGGCCAGCGCCACGCTGGCACCGATCCAGCGCGATCCGCGGCCGACAAGCCGCCGCCCCAAGAGCGTCTCCGTCAGGATATGATAGCCGACCAGCCCTCCGCCGGCGGCGACCAGCAGGTTGGCGGCGCCCGTCACGCGCAGTTCGTGGTCCAGATCGACCGGAGTGCCGGACCCGACCTCGATCCCGGATGAGTTCAGGATCATGCCTACCAGCGCAAGTCCGACCAGTGTCAAAAGGGCCGGCGTTTCGGCCAGTATCGCGCCGTAATTGGCCCGGGTGACCACGTCGACGCTGATCATCCGCCACTCGCCGCCACCCGGGCCAAACGGCCCGAGCAGCAGCCCCATCTGTCCGGCGCTCGCCAGATCGATGCCAGCGAGCTTCAAGCCGGCGTAGAACACCGCGAAGCTGACCACCAGGACAATCGGCACGCCGAAGTCGCTCGTGTCGCGGCGTGCGACCCAGAACAGGATCAACCCCAAGAGCAGCACCGGGCCCCATCGCCAGAAGGCAGGCAGCGACAACAGTTCGCCGGCGGAAGGGGCTGCGACCATGTCCAGTCCGACGCGCAAGATGAGATAGCCGCTGGCGGCCAGGAAGCCGCCCAGCACCGGATACGGGATGAACCGGCCCAACGAGCCGAGCCGCAATGCGCCCAGTGCCAGAAAGGCTACCCCGACGAGGGCCGCCGCGATTGCCACCAGCATGGCGATCGTGGCCAGCAGCGTCTCGGTGTTGGCGGTTCCGACCCGGGCCGCGATCGTGCCCGCGCTGATCGACAAGATGACCGCTGTCACATCCTGAGGTTGGCAGATAATGCCGCGAAAGGACGACCCAAACGCACCTGCAAGCCCTAGAACAAGCCCACCGAACAGGCCCATTCCGACACCCTGGCTGAGGTATGGGGCGAGCGGACCGGAAAACACGATGGTCGAGAACGAGATCGTGCTGACGATGGCCAGCGGTGCCATGATCAGGGCGGCTATGGCCAGGCGCAGGGAACCGGTGCGGTCGGCGGCTGATTGCGTTGTCATTGCCGTCTTTGCGCCTCACTTCTGCACGGTGACATGCCCCGATGCCGATCCTCTGTCGGCATCGGGGCGGATTGCATGGCCAAAGGGTGTGTGTGCACCCCAAGCAAACGAGCATCCGAATGGGCGCGATGCACCCGTTCCCGTCAGGATGACGCTGTTCTCGACAGCCGGTTCCGCACGAGATCGCCCCAATGGGGGAGGGCCTGTGGCGCAGGCTGTCCGGTCTGGATGTGTGCAAGGATCTGGCTTGCGATGTCCATGCCTTGTATCCAGCACTCCTCGTGCAGGCCGGATCCGTGCGTCCAGCCGCCGGCAAAATATAGGTTGTCCTGCCCCTGCATCGGGACAATGGCGGCCTGCGCCTGCATGCAGGCAAAATCAAAGACGTTGTGGTGCAGATAGGCCATCGCCGGGTTTCCGGCGGTGTCCTTGAGCACCATGTCCGCGCGAATTGGCAAGTGCGGGTTCACCGAGACGAAGAACTGCGGCAGGCCGAACTTGTCGTATTCGGGATTGGCGGCGTCATTCTGGTGGCGGTTGGCGACGTAGTTGATGACATAGGGGTGCATCGCCACGGAGCCGGGTTCGTGAATGACGATGTTGTATGTGCACCAGGCATTCTGGTCGACGGGCAGCAGCCGGTTGTCGACATGGGCAACACTGACGGCGGATTCATAGCTGATCTGCGCCAGGATATTGGCAACCTGCGGCGGCAGATCGTGCATCAGGCGCAGCGCGTCATTGGCGTGGGTGGCCAGGACGACAAGGTCGACATCGACCGTCTTGGAGCCGTTGGCGTCCTTGACAGTCCAGCCCGCCCCGTTGCGCGAAACGCTCGCCTGAAAACCTGTGACCATGGGCACGTTCAACAGACTTTTCATGTAGGCAGTCAAAGCCGTGATCCAATGGCTCGAGCCATTGACGAAATAATTCCGCTGGGCTGCTTTGCCGCCGGCACCTTCCTGGATCTGGTAGTAATGCATCACCGCATAGAAGGGCATCTGGCGCGGGCCCAGTTCGGACGAGGTGAAATACATGCCGTTGACACGCGGGTAGATAACCCAGGGGCCAAGCCGCGGGTCCCAGCCGAGTACCGCCGACTTTTCGTCGATGTACTTCTCAAGCGTGTAATTGTGGTACTTGGGATCGCTCACATCCTTGCCTGCGGTCACCATGAAGCTGTCCACGGTCTTCTTCAGCACCGGATCAATGCCCGTTCCCCACCAGGGGGTGGCATTGTCGGTGAAAAACAGGGACCCATCGCCGGTGTAGTAACTCGTCGTGTCTTCGAGCGGTTTGTAGTCGATCCCGAATTTGAAATTGATGGTGTTCATCACCCTGACGATCTGGGTGTAGGCGGTCGCATTGAAATCGTTGACGCCCAGGTCGACCCAGCGGTTGACCGGTCCGTTCGGGCCGTTGCCAAAGCTGAAATTCAACGTGTCGGCATTGCCGCCGAACCGGGGCTGCGCCTCGATGACGACCAAGTCGGGGGGAGGCAGGCCCTTTGACTTGGCCTGCGCCTTCAATTCGTACGCAACGGCTAGGCCGCCGATTCCACCTCCGATAATCGCGATCCTCATGTGCTCTCCCCTTCCTTGTTGACTGTCCAGACTGCGGTTGTGCCTACTCCTGTCGATATCGTCGCGAGTGCGCGGTCTATCCCCGGCACGGCGGTGTGCAATTGCGCCGCCAGTGCCTGTTCTCTCAAGGCGCGTAGCCGCTCACCAGCGTCGCGCCCCGCGGCGGCAGCGGTGATGGCATGGGCGCGGGCAATGAAGAATTCGGACCAGGGAGTGGGTTCTTCGGCGGTATAGTCCGCCAGCAGTTCGGCATGGCGGCGCATCTCGGCCCAATCGCCGGCATTGGCATTGGCCTCCATGGCATTGCTGTAGAACTGGTAATAGTTGTGCCCTACAGCGCCGTCGCGCAGTCGTGCCTCGCCTTCGGCCAGGGCTTCGGCCCGGCGCCCGGAGTCGGACGTGGTCAGCGCGACTGTCGACAGCAGCCAGGGACCGATGAACGCCATGGCATCGAGGTCGCGCAGTTGCGCGAGCGCTTCTTCAGCGACATCTTCGGCCTCGTTCCGGCGGCCTTCGATATGTCGGATACGCGCGACGGTTTCCTTCAGAAATGGCTCGAAGCGCCGTACGCCCAACTGCGCGGCCACCGTAAGGCCGTGGTCCACTTGCGACTGGGCCGCTGCGGCATCACCCATCGAAACCAGAACCCAGCCCGCTGTCAGCCGCGAGACGATTTCGGCGCGCGCGAGCCCCACCCGCTGCGCCAACCTTGCGGAGGCCAGTGCTTCGGCAAGCGCGCTTTCGGTATCGTTCATGTAGATTTTCACCGTCGCCAGCATGAAACGATTGGCGGCTTCAACGGCGCCAAGATGGTGTTCCTCGCACAATGCCAGGCATCGCTGGATCACGGTGTGGGCGGTGAACATGCGACCTCGAGCATAATGAGCGTCGCCCAGCCCGCTCAGGGCAAGCGCCCGACGTTCAGCGTTGCCCGCCCGTTCGGCATAATTCAGCGACAACCCATGTTCGCGCAGGCACCCGTCGAGTTGGCCGCGTGGGAAATGGAGGCTACCGCGGAAATAGTGGATCTCGCTGAGCTCGGGTGCCAGGTCGGCGGCTGCGGCAATGGCCTCGGTTTCGTCCAGCAAGGCAAAGGCGTCGTCGATCCGATCCAGTATCCGCATCGCAGAAATGATCCCAATGCGCGAGCGGCATTGATCGACTGGTTTGAGGGCGATGGCACTGGCTGCTTCGAAGGCGGCGATCGCATCGGTGGCGCGACCGAGATCCCGCAGCATGTCGCCCTTCAATCGCAAGAGGTCGCCGCGCACCGCGTCCTGGGCGGCGGCCAACGCCAGTCCACGTTCGGCGAGTTCCAGCGCGGCATCCTTGCGATGGGCAGCCAGTGCGTCCCGTGCAGCGGCAAGGAAGGCGGCGGCGGCGCCTTCGTCGCTTGCGGCCGCGAGATGTTCGGCATGGCGCAGCGCATCGATGGGGCGAAACCACTCTGCCGCCCGCCTGTGCTGCGCGCGCAGATCATCACGCAGCATCGTGCGCAAGACCGCGTCGCGGATCAGCGCATGGGCGAACAAATAGATGTCATTGTGGGCGCGGATGAGCGAGGCATCGATCAGCGGACGTTCATCGTAGACCTCGATCCGCCCAACCGTCATGACCTCTGCCATGGAAAACCGCTGGCCCAGAATGGCAGCGGCTTCCAGCACCTTGCGATCCATAGGCGACAGCCGGTCAAGCCGTGACTGGATGATGCTTTGGATCGAGCCGGGCAGCGTATCGCCGCCCTGTTCGTGGGCGTGGCGCAAGAGTTGATCCAGATACAAGGGATTGCCTTCGGCACGGGCAACGCATTCGCGCATCACAGCCTCTGATGGCCGGTGCGTTGCGCTAGCCAGGCGGTATGCGTCCTCAGTGCTGAGCGGAGCAAGGTCGATGCGGGGCAGCGTTGCCCCGCCCGCGTCCGCGCACCAATCGTCATCCAGGGGATAGCCTTCCGGTCGCGCGCTCATCAATAGCAAGATGGGCGCATCGGCAGTGACTGCGGCGACCTCTGCAAGCTCCTTCAGCGTCGTGCGGTCGGCCCAGTGAATATCCTCGACGATCAACAGCAGCGGCCCGGCCGCCGCCACTCCGCGCAGCACCTGCCCCAGCATCGCGCGCAAGCCTTCCCTTCGCGCAGCATCGCTCATGGCGTCGTGGATCTGCCGCGCCTCTCGATCAAGCGGGGCGCCAAGCACGATGGTGAGGAACATGGCCGCCGTCTCGTCAATCGTTCCCAGGGACTTTTGCTGGAGAACGACAGATCGCACCGCCGATGCCTCGGCCCGTTCGCTGAGACCAAAAAGATTGCCCAGCAGAAGCGGCACCGGGCTTTGCGCATCGCTCACGCCAAAATCAAGCACGAGCGCCTTGTGGACCTGAAACAGCCGATCTGCGGCGATCCGGGCAAACTCTTCGATCAGGCGCGACTTGCCCAAGCCTGCCTCGGCGACCAGGGCGATTGCGCCACCCCTTGCCGATGCCTGGCAATCGGTCAAGGTTCGGGCGAACTGCGCGATCTCTTCGGCGCGGCCGATCAGCGGATGATCGGTCGCGCTGTCGCGAAAGCCGATCAGCCGATAGACCTCGATCCGCTGATCGAAACCTTTGACGGTGACACTTTCGCGTGGCTCGGATTCGATCCGGTCATCGAGGGCCTGATGAATCAGCCGGGTGATCAGCGTCTCGGTGTCCCTTGCCTCATTGGCCAGCCGGGAGGCCAGGTTGACCGAGTCGCCTGTCAGGGTGAACTCCCGGTCTTTCAGCGTCCCCATCCCCTGGGACGAAAACATCACATTTCCGGCCGCGACGCCGATATGGACACTCAGCTGGCGCCCAAAACGGAACGAAATCTCCGTCATGGCGCGATGCATCTCCAGCGCAGCGCGCAGCGCGCGTTCGGCATCGTTGCCAAAGGAGATCGGTGCGCCGAAAACCGCCATGACGCAGTCGCCGATATGACGGTCCACCGTGCCACCCAAGCGCCTGACAATGGCATCGAACCGATCGTAGAATTCGCCCAGCAAGGAGTGCATATCCTCAGTGTCCAACTCCTGCGAGAGCTTGGTGTAGCCGGTCAGATCGGCAAAAACGGTGGTGACCTCACGCCTTTTCGCGCTTGTGGCCGACCCTTCGCCCGGCCGGAGCGGGGCAAGGGGCTGCGCTTTTGGCCGTTCTGCGATGGCAGCTAGTATCTTCTTGCGGTGGCCAAGCGACGAGACTCCGATTTCGCGCAGGTCGTCGGCGGTCAGGTCCGCCAACATGGAGTCGTCGACATGGTTTTCTTCAAATAGCGCGCGATATTGCGCGAAACCCAGGTCGGCGAGAATCTCGTCCAGGGCCGACATTCGAGTGTTCCGCTCCAATCCAGTGCCACGTGGCCACCGCAACGGCGCGGCAAGATGTGGCGTCAATCTTCATTCAAGAAAGGGACTGCCAAACCAGCTGATACAAAGGCCCGAGGATCAGAAACGAAATTCGGCAAGCACGATGCGCAGCATCAAGATGCGTAGGTTCAAAGTGTCTGAACGTCGTCGTGCGTCCAAGTGGACACGCACCACTAATCGCCCGATGATTGTCAAATGCGGGCCACGCGTCAAGGAGTTGTATTCATGGTCAAGGACCGATGACTGATGGCGCATGCCGCAGGCACTATTTGTCCGACCCCGCAAGAACACTCAGTTGCATGTTGGTACGCAGCAGCTTGTCTCGCAGCGCGACGAAAAAGCTCGCTTTGAGCGCGTTGGCGATCTGGGGGCGGTGCTCCATCAGCGAACGCAGCCGCTCGGCTTCTATTCGCCACAAAAGACCTGGCTCGGTCAGTGTCACGGTGGCGCTTGCGGGGGCCGATGTCGAAACGGAGATCTCTCCGACGAAGCTGCCGCTTTCGCAGGTGCCGACTACCTTTTCATGGGCGGCAACCGCGGCTTGTCCGCTGCTGATGTAGTAGAGCGCAGGCACCGCCGCGCCTTCCGTGCACAGGACGGTGCCCGCCGGAAGGTTCGACCACTTCCCGAGATCCAGGAGGATGCGCTGCTGTCCGGTTGCCAGACCCAGGAAATGCTGGTCCATGAATCTGCGTTCTTCCGGACTGAAACGGGCACGGCTGTTTTGCCAGGCGCTGATGCCGAACTGCAGTATGTTGACCGCAATCAAAGTGGTTTCCCAAAACACGCTGACAGGGTCGGTCAGGATGAACATCGCATAGCAAATGCCGGCGATCGACGACAGGATGACGAAGATGCGAAGCCACAGCATCCGGCGCATGATCATCGAAACGACCAATAGCAGATATGCCAGATGTCCCAAAAAACCACTGGGGGATAAGGCTGCCTCCAGACTGAGTTCGATAGCAATTACCCCGCATTTTCTGAAGGAAACGCAGGTTCATACTGAACTACACTTTGACCGGTTGCGCAATCCATGAGCAAGATCGATGATGGGGAGCTGTCTGCAGTACCCGTGGATAACATGGATTGTTATTGGCAGATCATGCATGAGAAAAGTTTGGCGTTCATGATCTTTTCGCAAGGCGGGATATAGCAAGATGCGTCAAACAAGACGACGTCCAGTATCATGAGCCAGTCGCAGGAAGGTATGTTTCTGCTTTTGGTTATTCTGCAGATAAAACATCTTCTTGCGGACTATGGTCTGCAGTTTGGCTTCATGCTGCGTGGGCGCAAGCACTTCTTCCATGCCGGCCGGCTGGCCCATGTCACCATACACGCGACAGGCTCTGCCATGGTGCTGTTTGTTCTGGGCACGCAGGCGGGCCTGTTGCAGGTTCTTGTGGCTGCCGAAAGCGCGGCCCACGAAGCGTCCAGGTTCGTGCTGCGCTCGACGCGCCGGCGGTCACCTCGCGGGTGAACTCGGCGTAGAATTCTTCGAACAGTCCCGGCTCCATCAGATGGGTGTGAAGGCACTGGAGGGCCGACTTCTCGAGCGCGTCACGCCGGATGTTGAACTGAGTATCGCAGAGAATACCGTCTAAGATCGCCGCGCACGTCGATCTGCAGCTCGTGTGCTCCGGCGTCAGGATCTTTTTCACCAGCGAATGGAAAATATCTGCCGCCGTCATCCACTTGGCCTCCGAGTCTTCCACCAAGGCATCGTAAAGTTAGGCGATCTGAACCCGGTCGTAGGTTGTTATGTTCGGATGCAACACGGCGTACGTCCGCTTGGAATGCATCGTCCATCACCCTGGATTGGTGCTTGGTGGCAGGCCGGCGGCCGGTTTTGCCAGGTGGTTCCGGTCAGCAATGACACACGCTGCTACGAGTCGTTTGGCGGCGGGCTTGTTTGCGAACGGACCCTCAAGGTTGTCGGTGTTGAAGATTGGGCCAGAAACCATCGTTACGGCACCATCGTCTGCGACCTGGAGCGGCGCATCGTGACACTATTGCCAGCTTCTCGTTATCGATCGGCGCAACTGGCCGGCATTCCAGGCACGATGCGCCCCCCACATCTAGCGGACCTCCTGACGTCGGCGCGGTGTCTTTTCTGGCACGAGGAGTGAAAGCTTGCTGGCGCAGCGGCGGGCCAGAGGAAAGGATAAAAGCCGCCGATGGCTCGGCGGCTATTATGGGAGGATGGTCAACCCCAGGGTTGACCGACGAAAAATCGTCAGTTGACTGGTTCGGCAGTCTTCACCACGACCGGTGCCTCAAGCTTCATGCCCGGCTTCAAACCAAAGGCTTCGGCGAAAGCAGCACCCGAAAGCTTCTGGCCCGCTTCGGTGCGAACCTTGAATATCTCCACGGTTCCGCCCTGCGCCGAAACGCTGATGCTGCGCTCGCCGATGGCGCTGATTTCACCTGGTTTGCCCAAGACGTCGCCGAAGCGGCGTACCAGGTGCTTGCGCGCCTCGAACAAGCGTACCTTGGTGCCGTTGACCGAAGCCCATGCGCCGGGTGCCGGGTCGCAGCCGCGGATGAGGTTGTGGATCACATCAATGTGGGCATGCCAGTTGATTCTGGCTTCCACATCCTTGCACCAGCCTTCGTAGGAGGCCTTGCTCTCGTCCTGTTCAGTTTCGTTGTGTTTGCCCGCGACGACGAGGTCCGCAGCTTCCAGCATGGCATCAACGCCGAGCGGGAACAGCCAGTCAAAATACACGCTTCCAAGTGTATCGTCCGGGCCGATGTCGACGGTTTTCTGGAGGATGACGGGGCCCTCGTCGAGGCCGTCGGTAGGGCGGAAGATGGTGAGGCCCGTCTGGGTGTCGCCCTTGATCACCGGCCAGTTGATCGAGCTCGGTCCGCGATATTTGGGCAGCAACGACGGATGGTACTGGATGGTGCCGTGCTTGGGGATGTTGACGAAGTCCTGCGGCGCAAACTGCAGCACATAAGCCATGACGGCGAGATCGACGTTGAGTTCGCGCAAGGCGTTCTCCGCAGCTTCGCCCTTAAGGCTGGGCAGTTGAAACACTTTGAGCCCGGCCTTCTCGGCCGCAACCCGCAGCGGGTCGGGCCGCGCACCGGGTTTCTCCGGCGCGCAGAATACGCCAGCGACTTCGTCGCCCCGGGCGAGAAACGCCTCGAGAACGCTTTGTCCAAATGCCTGCTGTCCGATGATGGCAATACGCATGATCTTGTTTTCCTCCAGATTTTGGCAAAGCTTCGCCGTGCCCAGCAGCGCTGGGCCACGGATCGGTTCAGTGACTGCTTGGGTTGTTGAGGTTGCTTCCGCTCAGGCAGAGCGCGTCATCAACGGCCGGTGTTGATCCAGACAACCTTGGGTTCGGTGAAGTTCTCGATAGCCTCTTCGCCGTGCTCGCGACCGAAGCCGGAGTCGCGGGCGCCGCCCCAGGGAAGCCGGATGTCCGTCGGGCCGTAGGTATTCACCCAAACGGTGCCGGCCTTGAGGCGGCGCGTGAAACGGTGCGCCCGGGCGATATCCGCTGTCCACACGCCTGCAGCCAGGCTGTAGACCGTGCCGTTGGCGATGCGAAGTGCGTCCTCGTCGTCGGTAAACTTGATGACCGTGGCGACGGGGCCGAAAATTTCTTCCTGCGAGATGCGCATCTCGTGCTCGACGTCTGCGAACACGGTAGGTTCTACATAGAAGCCGCGCTCGCCGTGACGGCTGCCGCCGGTGACCAGGCGCGCACCTTCCTTTTTGCCAATGTCGATGTACTCGAGGACCCGGTTCATCTGCACTTCGGAGACCAGAGGCCCCATGCCAGTCGACGTTTCGCGCGGATCGCCGATGCGGGTCGAATTCGCTCGTGCTGCAAGCCGCTCGACAACCTCGTCATAGACGCTTTCATGGGCAAGGATGCGCGAGCCCGCCGAACAGACCTGACCAGTGTTGAAGAAAATGCCCGCGCCCGCAGCCTTGACCGCGGCATCGATGTCGGCGTCGGGGAAGATGATGTTGGCCGACTTGCCGCCGAGCTCCAACGTGACGCGCTTGAGGTTGCCGGCTGCACCGCGCAGGATCTGGCGACCGACCGCTGGTGAACCGGTGAAGGTGACCTTGTCGATGTCGGGATGATCGACGATCGCCTGTCCTGCAACCTTGCCGAAGCCGGGAACGACATTGAGCGTGCCGGCTGGGAAACCGGCTTCGAGCGCCAGTTCGCCGATACGGAGTGCTGTCAGCGGGGTGATTTCCGCAGGCTTCAGTACGACCGTGCAGCCGCACGCCAGTGCCGGCGCGATCTTCCACATGCCGATCATCAGCGGGAAGTTCCACGGAATGATAGCGCCGACGACGCCAAGCGGCTCGCGCACGGTGTAGGTGAGAGCATCCTGTCGTGCCGGTATCACCTTGCCGTTGATCTTGTCGGCCATGCCCGCATAGTAGACCAGCGTGTCGATGACGGCCGGAAGGTCCTGGCGGCGGATAGCCGAAACCGGCTTGCCGCTATCAAGGCTTTCCAAATTGACCAGCTCGTCCTCGTTCTGGCGGATCAACTCGGCAAGCTTGAGCAGCAGCAGGCCGCGCTCGCTGGCGCGCATCCGTCCCCAATCGGCTTCGAGGGCGGCGCGGGCGGAACGCGCGGCGGCGTCGACATCGGCGGCGTCAGCCTCGGCGATCTTGGCGATGACATTGCCCGTCGACGGATCGACGGTCTCGAAAGTGCGGCCGGAAAGTGCGTCGACGCGTTTGCCGTCGATGAGCAGTTTCTGGGTCCAGTCGGAAAAGGCGAATACCACAGACTTCCTCCACATATGAATCTTGTTTCATATGTCTCTGCTGGAGCGGTTGTTCCCAATGCCGCGAGCAGGAGACTGATATCAGCCTAGGAAAGATATTTTCCTGTGGGAATAGGATATTTGTTGCCTATATCGACGTCTGGATACATGATCCCTCATGCAAGTCTGGCTAACACCGATATATGAAGTGAACATCATATGTGGTTGCGCCAAGGCAGGGAGGGCACGATGATCCGTATCGAGATCGATCCAGTCTGGCGCTTCCGGCGCAGCCAGGACTCACAATCCTTGCAGATCATGCTCGGCTTCCTGGCGGAGATACGGGCGAGCGGAAAGATCACCAAGGCTGCCGACTTGGTTGGCGTTTCGTACCGCCACGCGTGGAACCTGATCGAAAAATGGTCAGCTTTTTTCGACACGCCGCTTGTGGTCCGCAAGCAAGGCAGTGGCACCAGCCTCACGCCTTTTGGCGACAAGCTGGTTTGGGCCGGACAGCGGCTGGAAGCGCGTCTCGGGCCGCTGCTGCAGAACCTTTCGCAGGAGCTTGAGACTGAGATCAATCAACTGCTGCCGCATGGTCCGCTGATCCTGAGGGTACATGCTAGCCATGGTTTCGCGGTTCCCAAACTGCGCGAGCTGCTTAGCCGCGAGCCGGATATCGGCGTGGATTTCCGCTATGTCAGCAACCAGAACTCGTTGGCTTCGCTGGCTCATGACGGTTGCGATCTCGCCGGCATGCACCTGCCGCAGGGCGAATTGCGCAAACGCAGCATCGCGGCCAGCAAAGGCTGGCTGACGAGCGCACATCGGGTTATCGGCTTCGTCACCCGTGAGATGGGCTTGATGGTCGCGCACGGAAACCCGCTCGGCATTACCTCTCTCGACCGCTTGCTCGATCCCCAGATACGCTTCGTCAATCGCGATCCGGATTCAGGCACTCGGATGCTGTTGAGTCAGCTCCTGGCCCAACAGCATATAGATAGCGCGGGCATCAACGGCTACGAACATGCCGAATTCACCCATGCGGCGGTCGCGGCTTATGTGGCCTCCGGCATGGCCGATGTTGCCTTCGGGGTTGAAGCTGCGGCGCGACAATTCGGGCTCGATTTCGTCCGCCTGGTGACTGAAGATTACTTTTTCGTCTGCCGTAAAGAAATATTGGAGGTTGACGCAGTCAAGCGCGTGCTTTCGATCATGCGCGGCGACGAGTTCCATGCCGCGGTTTCGCAATTACCCGGTTACAGGGTCAACGACGCCGGGTCGATCAAGACCGTTAGAGAGGTCTTTCGAACCTCGGAATAGCCTTCTCTACGGGCGGCTCCGTCCGATCGCCGGCCATCTCAGATGACGACGGACTCTCGTTAAACGAAGCGTCGGAAAGGTTGAGCTTGTCGCTGTGTGCGGTGTCCCGCTCACACCTTGGGTGGATGATTCCAGGGAAGGAGGTCATCGACCCGGCTCCGTTGTGGCCTTTGACGATGGCTATGAGCGTGCTGGCCAGATAGGCCTGCGGCATGACGGCGTTGAGTTTGCAAGTCTCGGCGAGCGACGCGATTGTCACCCAGTTTTACCATAGCGCGCAGGCTTCGACATTGCGCGGCTGATTGAGCGCACTACCGATGGCTGCTCCAGCCACGAACGCACCGGCTGGGAACCAGAAATCAGCTTACTGGTGATAGCCAGTACTATCGTCGCGGTGGAGGGGCATGAAGCCTTTTTTGTGATCGTAATTCAGGACGAGGGTTCCATGCTCACGGATCATATTTGCATGTTATCACTTTTCATGGAATACTATCTATGGAATCGATATTCACGAAAGAGCATCGAAATTCATGACGGAGAGACAGCATGAGCCATTTTCAGGCGCCGTGAGTGTTTTTCACAGTCGCGGGATGCCGGAAGCAGCCACACCGGTAGGCTACGCAGCTCTCATCGATGCCTACGATCTGGCCGTACCGATCCCACGAACCCTGGCTGCCATTGGTCCGCGCCACAAGGTCTATGAGGCCGATGGCTGGAATATCTACACGCCTCGCCATGCGCCCAGTGCCGACCTTAGCGGGCATCTGACCTTCGCCCTGCGCTATGAGGGGCTGGATCTGGCCGTGCTGAAGGAGCTGTTTCGCGCCACCGGTTCCGAGCCGATCGCCGATATCGTGCGTGCGACACCGACGGGCGCTTATGCGCGCCGGCTGTGGTTTCTGTACGAATGGCTCCTTGACGCACAGCTCGATCTTCCCGATGCTGAGCAGGGTGCCTATGCCTTGGTCGTCGATCCTAAGCAGCAATGGGCGACGAATGGCACAACCTCGACCCGCCATCGGGTGAAGAACAACCTGCCGGGTACGCCGGCGTTCTGCCCAATGATGTTCCGAACGCCGGCGCTAAAAGCATTCGTCGCTCGCAATCTGGCTGAAGAAGCTCGACGTCTGGTCGCTGAGGTGCCAGCCGACCTGCTGGCGCGGACGGCGGCCTTCCTGCTGCTAAAGGATTCGCGGTCGAGTTTCGAGATCGAAGGTGAAGATCCGCCTCAGGACCGTATCCAGCGCTGGGGGCAGGTCATCGGGGAGGCGGGCCGCCGTCCGATCGACCGCGACGAACTCCAGCGTTTGCAGCGCATCGTCATCGGCGACGCGCGCTTTGTGCACTTGGGATTGCGCGTAGAGGGCGGCTTCGTCGGCGAGCACGAACGCAACACAGGCGCGCCCATTCCTGACCATATCAGCGCGCGGCATGAGGATTTGCCGGAGCTGGTCGAGGGCTTGACTGCCTTCGACAGAAGCGCGGCCAGGGGGCTCGACCCCGTTATTGCCGCCGCCGGCCTAGCGTTTGGCTTTATTTATATCCATCCGTTCGAGGACGGGAACGGCCGCCTTCACCGCTATCTCGTCCATCATGTGCTGGCCGAGCGTGGTTTCAATCCGCCAGGCCTGGTTTTCCCCGTCTCTGCGGTCATCCTCGACCGGATCGACGACTATCGGAAGACGTTGGAAAGTTACTCGCGTCGTCTCATACCGCATGTTCGATGGCGGCCGACCGATCGCGGCAATGTGGAGGTGCTGAACGAGACGATAGACTTCTATCGCTATTTCGACGCCACCCCGCATGCCGAATTCCTGTTCGCCTGCGTGGCACGCACGGTCGATGTCGATCTGCCGTCCGAGACCGCGTTCCTCCGGAGTTACGACACATTCAAGAGTCAAATTCTGGGCATGATCGACATGCCAGACAGGCTACTTGATCTTTTGTTCCGGTTTCTGCGCCAAAATGACGGACAGCTTTCGAAGCGGGCGCGCGAGCGCGAATTCGCGGGTCTGACGGATGACGAGGCCACCCGGATCGAGGGAATTTTTGCCGAACTCCGCACTGGCTTCTGAGGACATCGTTCGGCTTCCAAAGAAACACCCGATGCTCCTGTTCGAGGTCCGGGTCTGGCTGCGAGAGCGAGTCGGTCAGATGCTGCAGTCGGCACTGTACGCTCCTGGCTGTTGCGCATCATGCCGCAACCCAACCTTGTACGACTTTCGGCGCCAACCTCACAGGCGGTGACGTCCGCCAGACGAGTGTTTCGGTATCTGTTCTTGGTAAGTCGCAGTTCGACGGCCTCGAGGCTTTCAGCCTGCACCTATTGGCTATGGAACGACAATATCGGCGGTTTTTCGGATCATCATCGTTGTATTCGACTGGAACCACCACGAGTGGAGAGTGGCGCAGCGCCGAGTTTTTCGCCAACTGGTGTCACTCGATAGTGATCGGAAAGCACGAGCCCTTGAATGATCGGATCGCCGGCCGCCGCCTGAAGCTGCCTTAGCCCTCGGAAATCCTGCGGCTGGCATAGTCGGTCCGAATTTCCCCACTCAGCAGCAGATCGTTTCATAGGAAATGACGATGGCACGCACCAGCAGCTTCTCTTCCACCAGAAGCAGGCAGGCTCGGCGCAAATTGGAGGTAGAGTCAGACCGCGGGGGCAATCACAGCGAGTGAGAAACGATGATGCTTGTATCTGACAACAGGCTGGACCACGACCGCCAACTATCAGCCAACAGGTTCATCGCTGATGAACCTGATATCGCACTGCCAGGCATTCGCACGCGCATGACCGACGACATTTGAGAACGCGGAAAACGTCTGCCGCAGGCAAACTGTACGTTCATGAAGTCCAGCGACCAGCAGGCGCTCACCTTCGCTTTGACCGAGATAGACGGACGCGCGCGCCGCCGCCGAGCTTTCCGGAACCTGACGACTAGCAAATGGAAGGGGCCGCGCAAGTCTTGAAGCGTCCGGTCGTTGCGTTCTTGCAGCGACGACCTACTAGCTATAAATCAATTCGAAAGGACTCGCCAATCAGTATTGCTGCAACTTTTGATCGACAAACATACAAGAGGACCCATGCCAGAACGCTATCTGTCGCCAGCGCTTCATGATCAGGATGCGATGACGCTGCTGATGGCGCCGTTGGTTGGGATCGAAGCCAAGATCTACAATGACCTGTGGAACGCGGTGATCAACCGCAAACTCAGACCGGGCGCCAAGCTCGATGAGTCCGTGATAGGGGAGATCTATGGCATCAGCCGTACGGTCATCCGCAAGGTACTGTTCATCATGGAACAGGAAGGCATTGTCTCGTTGCCCGCCAACCGCGGCGCTTACATCGCTTCGCCATCGTTCCGAGACGCAGAGGAACTCTTGGAATCCGTGTCTGCCTCGCTCATCTATTTCATAGGCGAACTGGCGGCACACCCAGAGCGCATCACCAAGGAACAACGCAACAAGCTCGCCGACCACATCAAGGCCCAAGAAAAGGCCACCGCTGACCAGGATTTCCATACCGCACGCCGGCTGAACAACGAGTTTTGCCTGCTTCTCGCGCTGATTCACGGCAACCGGCTTATGGCGGGCGTATTCGATAGACAGATGAACCTCTACACCGTTGCGCTTGCTTCGTATCAGGTAGCGCCCCCCCTGATCAGCAGAGCAGAATTTACGACAACTCTGACCCGCCATATTTTCGACGGCGAGCCGGCCGAGGCAGTCGCCTATTACCGCACGGTCTACGACGCAATCCGCCGCACATTGCGACCAGACGGGGGCAAAGAAGAGATCGATCTTCGGGCGATCCTGACGGTAGCGTCGCGTTAACCGAATGAGAGGTTGGCTCGTAGATGGCGCCATAGTCGGACTGGCTAAACATCTCTAGCGCCACCGCTTTTCGGCTGAAATCATCAGCCACCCGATGTGGCTCTATTTCCGCATTCCGCTCAGTCTTCGTCAAATCAAGGATATGCTCACGGCATAGAGGTCATTCCCGACAAATGGCACCTCGATGAGATGGTCGCCTCAGGCGGGAAATACTGGCAATGGTGCGCCGTCCATGCGGACGACGAAGTTCTCTCCGTGGCGCTCTATTCGGAGCCACGCTTACGCCCGTCTCCGCCGAGCAAAGCGGTTGTGCGGCCCCACCAGTGCCGCTTGCTTGCTTCAAGCAGGGAAGCCGAGGGGCTTTGCCCCTTCTCCTCCCCAAACAGGCTTCCGCCCACCTTCCTCCACGTGGCTATGCCCCGCTCCGTGCAGGCGGTTCCCCGCGAAACCTGTTTCCCCTCCCAACCCCACGTTCCGCACGTGCTCGAAGGCAGGAGCGGGGCTCCTGCCCCTACGGGACAGAGCAAAACCGCTTCGCGGAAAAAGGGAACTGGAGAGAGACCAATGTCCATCTACACAAACACCGCTCGCTTTGATTCAGGCCGTGCCATGTCCGAAGACGAGTTACGCCGAGCCGCGCCGTCCATATTTGCCGTTACTGCTCATGAAAGCCGCTCCGAACGGTTCCAACCAATCCCCACTATCGACGTCTTGCGCGGCCTGATGGCCGAAGGCTTTATGCCTGTGGGCGCAAAACAGTCGCGCACGCGCATCGCAGGCAAGGCAGAGTTCACCAAGCACTTGATAAGGTTGCGCCGCCTCGACACTGCCAAGACCCATTCAGTGGGGGATACAGTTTGTGAAATCCTGCTGAAAAATGCCAATGACGGCACCAGCGCTTACGACCTGATGGCCGGGCTTTTCCGCATCTGTTGCCTGAATTCCATGGTCGCACAGACGGCAACGCTCGACAGCGTCAAGGTGCGCCATTCCGGCGACGTTCGCGCCAAGGTGATCGAGGGTACCTATCGCGTTTTGGGTGAGGCGGAGAAGACGCTGGCGGCACCGCAGGATTGGAGCACGGTCAAGCTGGATCGCGAAGAACGGGCAGTGTTTGCCGAAGCCGCGCACCTTGTGCGCTTCGGCGATAGTGAAGGCGAGACCGCCACGCCCATTCAACCGGCCCAGCTCCTCATTCCGCGCCGCTACGACGACCGTAGCGATGATCTTTGGACAACATTTAATGTGGCGCAGGAAAATATCATCAAGGGTGGTGTCCGCGGCGTCGGGCGCGACGACCTTGGACGCCCGCGCCGCGTCACAAGCCGCGCCGTCAACGGCATCGATCAGGACATCAAGCTCAACAAAGCCTTGTGGATGCTGGGCGAGCGCATGGCCGAATTGAAAGGCATTGGCCGGTGACACCCCGCAAAGCGGGGCGGGAGAGTAGCTCCTGCCTCGATAGATGCCAGTTAACGAGGGAACCCTATGCTTTACACCGTCGAACAGACGCAAGGCCGGAAATGGTCAGTCCTCAACGCACGGACAAAGGCGCCCTTTGGCGACCCTCTGGACGGCATGGAAGCCGCCATGAACCTCGCCCGCGAGGCACAAGCAGCCAGCGTCGAACCAGCCGGAGGATGAGCATTCCCGGCCGAGGCATTCAGGCTTTGCCCTCAAACTCGAAGGTGCACACATGTGGTTAATCCCCATTGGTTCACCCTAGAATTGAAAAGAACCCGGAAGAGCTGGTCACTCGTGCTCCGGGTTCAATTCATCCTCTAGGAAGAGTAGGGCGGGCGAAAGCTCATCTCACACTTCGAGATTGAACATAGCAGTCCCCTAGCCGTTTCCAAGAGACCGGCAAAAGAAGGGCCATCCACACCAGGGCAACGGGTGCCAGTCCGACCCATTGTGGCAAAGCCAGCAATGGTTTCGGCGACTTCAGCCTAGCCTCGCCGCCTCGATCGCCTGCGGCGCTCCGGTCGAACTGGCGGGGGGCTCATCGCCCCAAATGGTGCGGCCAAGGCCGCACATTGTCGCACGAAACAAGTGCCTGAATGAAATTCACGACTAAGAGAATGATCGGTTTAGGCCGACAACGAAGATCGTTGCCCTCAACCGTCCTGCCTTGGCTTGCGGAACGAAAGGCCGGTAAGTTGAGAGTTCACCAAGATCTAAGCGGCGGCAGTATAATGGCAAACTCTGTAAGATCGTTCTTCTTAGGATTGCCGTTGGCAAGACCTGCAGCGACCAAATGTGCACCCGGAGCCGGACGCCTGCGCAGCAATACCGGAAGCGGCCGTTCATACGATTGGAAGCCGAGCGAGTTCGTATGTGGCAGGACTTACAATTGAGCGATGGCCGAGAGGTTCAGCGTGAGTGGCGATTAATCGGCAATTGGCCGTCCTTGCGGGCAGACTCCGCCGCAGAAAAACACGATCTGGCCCGAGTTGCTGTCTCAAGTGGCGCCTCGCAGGCCGACCCAATTGAAGCGATGAAATCCTGTCATGCACGTTGACTCGATTTGCAAGTTTTCATGTTTCCAGTCCACCAAGACCATTGATATAAGCCAGGTATTACCGCCAGGAGACTTTGAAGGATGCCCCAACGTTACCATTCCCCAGCGCTAACGGCACCGCTGTGTTGAAGCGCTGATCTACGACCGGCTGTGGAACGCCATCCTAGACCGCAAGATCCGCCCCGGCACCAAATTGGCCGAAGACGAGATCGGCGCTGCCTTCAACATCAGCCGGACCGTCATTCGCAAGCTCCTGTTCATTATGGAGGAGCAGGGGATTGTTCATTTGCCTCCCAACCGCGGTGCCTATGTCGCCACGCCGACGCCGGAGGATGCACAGGAAGTCCTTGAAGCCACCCGCGTCATCGCCATGCATGTCGTGGGCGAGCTTGCTAAAAACCCTATGCGCCTCAGCGCAGAAGACCGGGGGCGCCTTGACGCGCACTACCAGTTCCAGCAGCAAGTGGCGGCGGCGAATGACTACCACTCCATGCGGCGTCTTATCGTCGAGTTTTATGTTCTATTGGTCTTGCTGTACGGCAACAAGACACTGGCAGCGGCCCAAGAGCGCCTGATGATGCGCGGTACGATGGCGATCACGCTTTATCAGCAGAATCTGGTGCTCTGGCCCCCGCATGAATATCATAGGCAGCTGATCGAGCTGATTTATGCAGGTAAAGTCGAGCAAGCTGTCGCCCATGTCGAGAACCTGTACCGTACGACAGAAGCCAGCTTGCTTTTTGCTCCGCATGACCAGGCCATTGACCTTCGCGCTATCCTAAGCGGGGATGACAGCCCGACCCTGTCTGCAAAGGCCTAGCTCAGGGTATTTTGCGGTCTGAGGCCGCAGGAAATGCAATAACTTTGCTTGCGGCGATGTCAGTTGCAGTGGCGCGCCCCGCAGGTCCCCGACAAGGTCGAGCCGGGCGCGCCAGGGGAGCGCCTGGTAGGGGCACACCGAACACTGGCCGGTTGTGTGCGCCAAGCTCTGCAAATTAGCGGCCATGATGCTAGGCGCAAGGTGAGCTCTTTATGCTCTCCGTTCCGGTCCTCAAGCCTTACCTTTCCGGTGGAACCTGTTCTTGCCGACGGCCTTCATGTCATCCCGTCGGAACCACACCGCGCGCCCGCAACGGAGCGGCGGGTTGCCTGCGGTAAAGACGATCTGCTCGTCCGAGCGCATGCGCAGGACCTCGTCGGGCAGGATCAGAGGGCGCCGGATCAGTTGCTTTGATCGCGAGCGCGACGAGCCGGATATCCCGCTCGTGCGGCTCATCTGGTCGACTTCGACCGTCGTGTCGCCGCAGCGCTTGGAGATGTATTCAGCGGTGTCAGGATCGTTGATCGCGGCGAAGCTGATCCATGATGCGCTCTCGAACCATTTGCTTGTGGCGTTCTGGCCGCCATAGGCCTCGCGCATCTGCCCGATTGACTGGAAGATCATGATGAGCGTCAAGGCGTATTTACGCCCTGAATCGCGGGCGGTTTCGAGGATCCTGAGATAGCCGAGACGCGCCACCTCATCGAGCAGGAACAGGGTCCTTCCCGTGACTTCGCCATTGCGGTTATAGATCGCGTTCATAAGAGCACCGATGATGACCCGGGCGAGACCCGGATGCGCGTCCAGAACCTTAAGGTCGAGCGCGATGAAAATGTCGGTGTCACCGCCGGCCAGATCGTCAGTTGAAAATGCTTCGCCTGATACCAGCGCCGCGTAGTTAGGATAGGAGAGCCAGTGCGTCTCCTTGACGGCGTTGGCATAGACGCCGGAAAAAGTCTCGGGCGTCATGTTCACGAACACCGCCACATTCTCCTTCACGAACTCCGATGCCGACTGCTCATGGATTTGCTTGAGGCGCTCACGCAGTTTCGGCTCAGGCTCGGAAAGATTAGTGCGTACTTGTCTCAGGGTCTGCTCCTTTGCCTCCGTATGCCCCGACAAACAAACGTCGGCAATCAGCACGGTAAGGAGCTGAAGTGCGGAGGCGCGGAAGAAGTCGTCTCGTGCGGAAGTCTGCCGTGCATTGTCGGTCATGACCCAGGTCGCGACCGCGACGATATCTTCTTCCTTCGTGCCGCCGAAACGACCGATCCAGTCGAGCGCGTTGAACCCGGTCGTGGGGTCAGTGGCCTTGAGAGTGATAACCTTCCGGCCAGCTTCGCGGCGATGCGCGATCACCATCGGCGCGACCTCGGAGGACGGATCAAGCACCACCAGCCCGCCACCCCATTTGAGTGCGCTCGGGATCGTCACCGACGTCGTTTTGAAGCCGCCTGAACCGGCAAAAACGATTCCATGTGACGAACCGAAAGAGCCGTCGAAGCAAAGTAGCGGCGAGCGACCGCCAGAACCCCAAGTCTCCTTTCTGTCGGCCCGGAATACCATTGTCGAGACGCTGTCGAGGTCGACGCGGTAGCGCTCTCCGACGACAATTCCACCCGTGACCGGAAAGAGCACTCGCGCCTCGCGCATGCCCATCCAGTCGGCCTCACCGTAAATGGCACGCTTGCCACGAATGCGGCGCGGCACAGCTCTGGCGAAGGCAGCGTTCCCGATCATTGCGACGCGCAGTGCAAAAATGCCCGCGAACATTGCAACACCAGCTCCGAGCATGGTGGAGGGATAAGTGTAGTACAGAACCGTCTGTTCGGCTGGCACGCGATCAGTGTATGCGGAAAGCCTGGTTGTCTCGCGAACCACTGCGATGAGAACAACCGCAGCACTTCCCGTCGTGACGCCCCAGCCAGCCGCTTTGATGTTTGCTGCACCTGCTGCCGCAACGAGGAAGATGACGCCAACCGTTCCCGACAGGAAATAGGGTAAGGCTAGCCCGGCACGACTTAGCATCAGGCGAGCACTGTCGTTCATTCCGGGCGTTACCAGCAAGTGTTCGGCGTCGGTGACGCCGAACAGCGTTCCGATCATCAGTGCTACAGGCGCGATTGCGACCAGGAGCCTACTCGCTGTCATGACCGAGTGCCTCCACTCCAATCTTCGTGAGCCTGGGTCGCTCGGCTTCGTCTTCTCGCAGCCGTCCGCTTGCATCGAGCATTAGGCCAAGCAATAGCGCCCACTTCTCGTATCGGAGCCCCGCCTTCACTATCAGGCCGCCCAACTCCATCTTCTCGCGTGTGTCCCTCTTGCAGACTTCCGATGTGGCAAACCGCGACATGCGCTCACGCCCCACCGCCGCCGCCCGCAGCCTGGCCAGCCGCGACCGACGCGGTCGACGTTCCGTTTGTCCTGCCGGCTCTATCCTTCTTTCTGGACTTTTGGAGAAACCGCCCCGCGAGTTCCTCGAAGGCCGCCAGCAACTCAGCTTCGTCGATCTCAATTTCGTCAAGACGAGCCCGGAGTGCCATCCGCCCGATGCGCTCGGCCTCGCGCATTTCCGCTTGTTTGAGTTGCTCTTGCAGTCGGACGATTTCTTCCCTGATCTTCGATGAGGGTCGTTTCATTCCGGTAGCCTCCTCATTGTTTGGATTGAGCCAAACGCCAGGCAAAGATCGACGGGGAGGGTGCGAAGCGCATTCCCGTTTATTCTGCAGTCGGCGGAGCCGACGCTCTCAACGATGATCCCGCCGTTCCGAAGGAGCGGTCCAAGGGCGCAATTATACGTCGCTGGCGCGACGTGTTGCTCAACGGCCTGCCCGGCCAACCGCCCCTGACGAACGCACTGGTGTCCGTTCGCTCCGGGAGCAATCTCTGCCGTGACTGTCCCTCACTTCTCCGTCAGCATCGTCAGCCGCGGCGACGGCCGCAGCGCGGTGCTGTCGGCCGCCTATCGCCATTGCGCCAAGATGGAGTACGAACGCGAGGCGCGCTCGGTCGATTACACCCGCAAGCAAGGGCTACTCCACGAGGAGTTTTCGGCACCACCGGATGCGCCACAATGGCTGCGCAGCCTCATTGCCGACCGCTCGGTGGCAGGTGCTGCGGAAGCCTTCTGGAACAAGGTCGAGGCTTGCGAGAAACGCGCAGATGCCCAGCTTGCCAAGGACATCACCATTGCCTTGCCGCTGGAGCTGTCGCCCGAGCAGAACATCGCACTGGTCCGTGATTTCGTCGAACGACACATCCTCGCCAAGGGCATGGTKGCRGACTGGGTCTATCATGACGCGCCGGGCAATCCGCATGTCCATCTGATGATGACGCTGCGACCGCTGACCGAAGATGGGTTCGGCGCCAAGAAGATTGCCGTCATCGGGGAGAATGGCGAGGTCTTGCGCAACACCGCCGGCAAGATCGTYTATGAGCTATGGGCAGGCGGGATCAACGACTTTGCTGCGCTTCGCGATGGCTGGTTCGAGACGCAGAACCGGCATCTGGCGCTTGGCGGCATCGATCTGCGCGTTGATGGCCGCTCTTATGCCGAGCGCGGCATCGACATCGTGCCGACCATYCATATCGGCGTCGGCGCCAAGGCGATCCAGCGTAAATSCGAAMGCGAAGGTCAAAAGCCCTCGCTTGAGCGGATYGATCTGTTCGAGGCGCAGCGCAAGGAGAATACACGCCGGTTCTTAAGACGGCCCGAGATCGTGCTCGATATGGTCTCTTCGGAAAGAAGCGTCTTCGACGAACGCGATATCGCCAAGATCCTGCATCGTTATGTCGACGATGCCGCCACGTTCCAGCATCTGCTGGTGCGGGTTCTGCAGAGCCCCGAGGCATTGCGCATCGAGCGCGACGGCGTCGACCTTGCGACAGGAGACAAGGTCCGAGCGCGCTACACAACGCGCGAGTTGATCCGCATCGAAGCCAAGATGGCAACGCAATCGATCTGGCTGTCGCAGCGCGCAACGCATGGCGTTCGAGAGAAGGTGCTGGACAGCGTCTTGGCACGTCATTTGCAGCTGTCGCAGGAACAGCGTGTCGCCATCGAGCATGTGGCGGGGGCCGCGCGGATCGCAGCTGTCGTTGGCCGTGCCGGCGCGGGCAAGACCACGATGATGAAGGCTGCCCGTGAGGCGTGGGAACTGGCTGGTTATCGCGTTGTCGGTGCAGCCCTTGCCGGCAAGGCAGCAGAAGGCCTTGAGAAGGACGCGGGCATTGTCAGCCGCACGCTGGCGTCGTGGGAACTGCGCTGGAAACAAGACAGGGACGGTCTTGATGCCAGGACGGTGTTTGTTCTCGACGAGGCCGGCATGGTTGCCTCCAGGCAGATGGCGCTGGTTGTTGAAGCGGT
>NZ_JBFTPR010000022.1:0-93582 GCF_056398585.1 Aminobacter sp. 01T433 | reverse complement strand
CAACCAGGCCACGCCGACCTAGGGGGCGAAAATAAAGCCGCACCCCGCAACCAGAACATGACAAAAGGCACGCACGGTGAAAACCGCAGGGCCGTTTGTATCTGGGCTGCGTAGAAGACAGGCTTGGCAAGTAGCAACATTCCGCAAGCCAAACGCTCTCGCTGGATCGCAAGCATCAGGCAGAACCAGCGGCGCCTCCGCATGGCACGGCTTTGCCGAACTCCCAAAATGCCTGCACCGTGACGGCCAGGCGACGACAATCGACGAAACCGCGCTGAGCTCTCTCAGGATGGATCAGCGGGCGCCAGCGTATAGCAGCTGCGTCAGCATACCGGCGCGGTGCTCTCGCGGATGATGATTTCTACAGGCAAGATCGTCTCCATCGGGACGTCTTCGGGTTTTTCGCCGTTCATCAGCTGCATCAGGATGGTGGCCGCGGTGCGCCCAGCGCTGTGCTGCTGGATCCTGACCGTCGTCAGCTTGGGCCGGATCAACTCCAGGAACGGCATGTCATTAAACCCGGTGACCGATACCTTGCGAGGACAGTCGATGCCCTGCTCGCGCAGTCCGTCGATCGCACCCAGAGCGAGACGGTCGTTGGCGCATAGGATAGCCGTGAATGTCTTGCCCGACGCCAGAAGTTCCTGGGCGCAGCGCGCCCCTTCCATCTCGTCGAAGCGCTTGGCGGTGACGACAAGGTCGGAGCGGAAGTCGATCGACAGCTTTTTTGCGGCATTGCGAAAAGCAGCGAGGCGAAGCTGGCCGGTCGATAAATCCTGCGGTCCGGCAAGGTGGGCGATGTCACGATGCCCGAGATCGCGGAGATGGCTCAGCATCTGGCAGATGCCGGCATCCTCGTCGTTGATGACATAGGGGATTTTCGAGTTCTCGACCTTGCGGTTCAGCGTCACCACAGGGAGCCCGTCGGCAGCTGCCTTGGCGATGGTCGGGTCGCTGCGCAGCACTGCCGCATGGACGATGCCGTCGACGCCCCGGTCGCGCAGCACATCGACAAGCCGGCTTTCGCGGTCGCGCTCGCTGTCGGTGTTGACGATGATCGAGGCATAGCCGAGCGGCTCCAGCACGCTTTCGATACCGCGCAGGATGGGCGGGAAGATGACGTTGGTGATGTCGGGGATCATCACGCCCACAGTCATCGTCCTGTTGGTCCGCAACCCGGCGGCGATACGGTTCGGACGATAGCCGAGGCTTTCGGCGGCGGCCTGGATTCGGGTGGCCACCTCTTCGGTGATGTTCTTGCGCTCGACAGGGTCGAGTGCGCGCGACACTGTCGACACGTGAACGCCGGTTTCCTTTGCGATGTCTTTCAGGGTCACACGCTTCTTGAACATCATTTCGCGCCTCTTTCCGCTATCCAGATAGCAGGTGAGACCCACTTTGGGCAATCGATTGCAGAAAATCCTTGACGTAGATCAAACTGTCTGCAAATATTTCGCAATCGATTGCACGGCGAAGAGCTTCCGAACGCCTTGGAGGGGCGGGTTCTCAGCTTTGCAACGGTTCGGGAGGGAGGAGCCTCCGACAGATGCGCGGTCCAATGTCGCTGGCGAGCTGCCCAGGGCGCTTGTGCGGTGTTATTCGAGCTGAATGTGCAATCGATTGCACTGGGGAGAAATGTCCATGAACTCTACGCGGAAGCCTATGAAATTCGTCACCGCTCTGGCGGCGATGTCACTGCTGGCGGGTGTTGCCCACGCTGAGAACCTGAAAATCGGGGCATCGCTGCCGATCACCGGTGGCCTTTCGGTCAGCGGCGAGAAGCACAAGCGGGGTTATGAACTCTGCATCAAACTGATCAATGCCGCTGGTGGCATACTTGGCCGGCAGGTCGAGCTGGTCGTCTCCGACAATCGTTCCGATACCGCCACCGCCATCAACCAGTACGAACGCTTCATCAATGTCGACAAGGTCGAGGCCGTCTACGGAACCTTTTCAAGCCGGCTAACTTTCCCGGTCGCCAGCATCCTGTCCAAGTACAATATGGTGCATGCCATCCCCTCGGGCGGTGCGCTGCGCATCTACGAACAGGGCTACAAGAACCTGTTCTATTTCCAGGTCAACGCTGCCGAATATACCGGCAAGGACGTGGCCGGCGTCATCAAGCAGCTCATTCCCGCGGATGCGGCTCCCAAGACTGTCGCGGTTGTTTCCGCCGACGACTTCTTCGCCAATGCCATTGCCGCTGGCCTGCTCGGCCAGAAGGTCAACGATCCGGCGACCGACAAGGAAATCGCTGATCTCGCGCCAGGCTATCTCGCTGATGTCGGCATCAAGGTGGTGATGGAAGAGAAGTGGCCGGAAGAGGGCTTCAACGACTGGCTGAACCTTGCCAACTCGATCAAGCGCTCCGGCGCCGAAATGATCATCGGCCTGACCGCGTCCGCCGAAGAGGCGGTGCAGTTGACGCGCGCCTTGAAGACGGTCGGCGCCACCCCCAAGCTGGTCTATCTCAGCCAAGGTGCGCAGACCGAATTCATTGAAGGCGTTGGCAAGGAAGCCGCCGACGGCGTGCTGATCCACACCACCTGGCACAAGGACGTGCCGTTCGAAAGCTCGCTTGCCGGCAAGCCGTTCAATAATGCCGACTTCGTCAAGGCTTTCCAGGCCGAATATGGCGTCGAGCCGGACGAAGACAGCGCCATTCCCTTCGCGGTCTGCCAGGGCATCGAGCAGGCGATGATCGGTGCCGGGACCACCGACAATGCCAAGATGGGCGAATGGTTGAGTGCGCGTACCAAGGACAGCCCTGTCCAGACCGTGCTTGGCCGCTTCTCCTGGGACAAGGTCGGCCTGCCGGTCGAAAAGTCCCACATCATGACCCAGTGGCAGGGCGGCGAACTGAAGTTCGTCTATCCCACCGGCGAGTTCGAAGGCGTCTCGCCGTTCAGCTACCCCAAGGCCGGCTTCTGACACGAAAAGCCGCGAGGACGCCCCTTCGCGGGCGTCCTCTCCACTGCCGGCTGGCCGGCTGAACTCGGAATGGGAGATCGGGCGCATGCTCGAGGTCAAAAACCTTTGCAAGCATTTCGGTGGCATCAAGGCCGTCGACGGTGCGACCTTCACGGTCGAGAGAGGGTCGGTTACCGCCCTGATCGGGCCGAATGGTGCCGGCAAGACGACAGCCTTCAACTGCATCAGCAGGACGGCCGTGCCGAGCTCCGGCGAAGTCTGGCTTGACGGCGAGCGTATCGACCATCTGCGTCCGCACAAGATCACCGCCAAGGGACTCAGCCGCACTTTTCAGATCTCCCGCAACCTTGGCGACATGACGGTCATCGAAAACGTCATCGTGCAGTCCAAGGTCGACGGCATCCGCGGGCTGTTCAAGCCGGCGATGTCGCGTGAGGAAAAGGACAAGGCGATGTCCATCCTCGACTTCCTCGGCATCACTCGCATTGCCCATGAGGACGGCCACAATCTTTCCTATGGCCAGAAGAAGCTGATGGATCTGGCGGCACTTTTGATGTCGGACCCAAAGATCATCCTGCTCGACGAGCCGGCCGGCGGCGTTAACCCGTCGCTGATGGAAGAAATCGTCGGCCATATCCGTGCACTCAACGACAAGGGCCTGACCGTGCTCATCGTCGAACACAACATGGACCTGATCATGCGGCTTTCGCACAAGGTCGTGGTCATGGCGCATGGCAAGGTCATCTGCGCCGGCACGCCTGAAATCGTCCGCAAGGACCCGCATGTGCTCGATGCCTATCTCGGCGGCGTGCTTGAAGACGAGGCGGCATGATGACCAAGCTTCTGGAAGTCACCAACATCACCGCCGGCTACGGCGACGGCCCCGCCATCCTCGATGGCGCGCATCTGACCGTCGAACCGGGCAAGGTGCATTGCATCATCGGGCCGAACGGCGCCGGCAAGTCGACCCTGCTCAAGGCCATCTGCGGCATGCTGTCGATCCGCAAGGGCGACGTGATCTTCAAGGGCGAGCGGCTGAACGGCCTGCGCCCCGACCAGATCCTGCGCAAGGGCATCTGCTTCGTGCCGCAGGAGAGGGCGCTTTTCCCCAAAATGACGGTGCGCGAAAACCTGCGCATGGGCGGCTTCATCCTTGACGACAAGAAGGAGCTGGAACGCCGCATCGAGGGCATTCTCGAACGCTTCCCGATCCTGCGCGACCGCGCCGACCAGCATGCCGGCACCATGTCCGGCGGCCAGCAGCAGACGCTCGCCATGGCCCGCACGCTGATCATCAAGCCCGACATCGTCATGCTCGACGAGCCGTCGCTCGGCCTCGCGCCAAAGATCGTCCAGGAGATGTTCGACATCATGAAGATGATGTCGGCGGAGGGCGTCACCGTATTGCTGGTCGAACAGAACGCCATGATGGGGCTGAAAAATGCCGATTGGGGCGTCGTGCTCGATCTCGGACGCACGCTGTTCGAAGGCCCGGCGACCAAGGTTCTGGCCGATCCGCGCATCCAGGAACTCTACCTCGGCGGCAAGAAGGCCGCCTGACGGGGAAAATGATGTCAGAGATAATTCAGATTTTGATCCTTGGTCTCGCGCTTGGCGGCGTCATCGCCCTGATGGGCTCTGGCCTGTCGCTGGTTTTCGGTGTGATGCGCATCGTCAATCTGGCGCACCCCTCGCTGATCATCGGTGGCGCCTACATCACCTATTGGGGCTTCAAGACGCTCGGCGTCGATCCGCTGGTGATGCTGCCGGTCGCGGCCCTCATCATGGCGGCAATCGGTATCCTGCTCTACCGGTTGATGTTCCAGCGTGAAGCCAAGAGCGCCAAATATTCGGAAATGACCGTGCTGCTCACCTTCGCGCTGGCGATGATGGTGGAGGGCTTCCTCGGCGCGATGTTCACCAACACGCAGCGCGTCACCTCGCCCGACTACGCCACCGAAGCGTTCTTCATCGGCGACGTCTTCGTGCCCAAGGGCCAGCTTTATGCGGGCATCGTCTCGCTGGCTATCATCGCGGCGCTGTCGCTGTTTTTGAAGTACTCGCGGCTCGGCTACGCCATCCGCGCCACCACGCAGAACCGCGAGGCGGCCGAACTGCTCGGCGTCAACGTCCAGTTCATCAGCATCCTCGCCTTTGCCATCGGTCTCGGCCTTGCGGGTGCCGCCGGCTCGCTGGTCAGCTTCGTGTTCAGCTTCTTCCCGGCCAAGCATTGGGAATGGATCGCCATGCTGATGTCGGTCGTGGTGCTGGGCGGCATGGGCAGCATCCTTGGCACGGTGCTCGCCGCTCTGATGCTGTCGGTGGTCGCCGCCTTCGTCGGCACCTGGATCGGCGCGACCTGGTCGACGCTGACCTTCTTCCTCGCATTGTTCGTCATTCTGCTGGTGCGGCCTCAGGGGCTGTTCGGCGAAAAACCGGAGTTGGCATGATGGCCGTTTCCCTTCAGGAATCGAGTGCCAGCGCAGTCGTCGAGGCCCGCCGGGTCCACAACGAAAAACTGTCGCGCAAGGCTGATCAGGTCAGGGCGACCTGGTTTCCGGTGGCGCTCCTGACTGTGCTCGCAGCACTGCCGCTGCTGCAGTTCACCGGCAACTACAACTACGTGCTGCATCTCGTCTTGTTCACGGCATCCTACGTTGCCATGGCTTCGGGCTGGAACATTCTCGGCGGCTTCGCCGGTTATGTCTCGCTCGGCCATGCCGTGTTCTTCGGCATCGGCGGCTACTTCTCGGGCATGATCCTGGCGCGCTATGGCATCTCCACGATCATCACGGCACCGCTCGCCGGCCTGGTCGCCGCCGTATTCGGCTATCTCGTCGGCATGGTCACACTCAAGGTCCGCGGCCCGAGCTTCATCATCTCGTCGATCGCGCTTTTGATGATCGCCCGCATCCTGTTCGACAACTGGCACTTCATCGGCGGCGCCAACGGGCTGACCCTGCCGCCCAATGACCTATCGGTGCAGTGGTCCAAGGTGCCGTATTATTATGCCATGCTGGCGATCGCCGCCTTCTCGGTCTGGGCGAGCTACAAGATCAAGCACTCGAAGTTCGGGCTTGGCCTGCGCGCCATCTCCAAGGACGAGATCAAGGCGGAAAGCGCCGGCATCGATACCCGCTTCTATAAGGTCGTCGCCTTCGCTCTCTCGGCATTTTTCGTCGGCATGGCGGGTGCGGTGTGGGGCGAATACCTTACCTATCTCCGCCCCAACATTTTCCTGCTCATCCTGGTCTCCGCCAATCTGGTGTTGATGTGCATCCTCGGCGGCAAGGGCACCATCGCCGGACCGGTGGTCGGCGCCATCCTGATCGTTGCGCTCAACGAGATCTTTGTCGCCACGATGGGCGCTTCGGAGGTCAACATTCTTGGGACCGGTCTCGTCATGGCGCTCGGCCTGATGTTCTTCCCGCTTGGGCTGATCGGCACGCTCGCCAAAAGCGGCAAGCTCCCTCGGATCCTCAACTGGGACTAGCTGCTCGCCCCTGAGCCCAAGCCGTGGACCCCAACCTCGTGCAGACAGCGAGAGGAAATGACATGCCGGAGTTTGTTCTTCATAACGCGCCGCAGTCGACCTGCAGCCAACGCGTCCGCTATGTCCTTCACGCCAAGGGCAAGGATTTCGAGGAGCACAAGCTCGACCTGTTCAAGGGCGACCAGCTCAGGCCGGAATATCTGGCGATCAACCCGAACGGCGTGGTGCCGACGCTGCTGCACCATGGTGCTGCGGTCACCGATTCCGCCGTCATCGTCGAATACCTCGAGGACATTTTTGGCGACGTGACGCCGCTTCGGCCGCGCGATCCACTTGCTGTGGCGCAGATGCGGGCGATGATGCGCTTCATCGACGAGGTGCCGACACCGGCGGTCCGCGTGCCCTCCTACAACCTCGCCTTCCTGCCGCACTACCAGTCGATGAGCGAAAAGGAGTTCCAGGCGCTGTGCGACAGCAAGCCGTTGCGGCGCGAGTTCCTGATGAAGATGGGCCGCACCGGTTTCCCGCAGGCCGACATGGACGAAGCGCTTGGCCGTTTGCAGCGCGGCATCGACCGCATGGCGACATGGCTGAAGGAAAGCGGCGGACCCTGGCTGATGGGCGAGGAGATGACGCTGGCCGACATCTCGATCATGCCCGTCATCGTCAGGATGGACGACATCAATCTCGGCGGCATGTGGGGTTCCGCGCCCGAGATCGGCCGCTGGCTCGACAGGATCAGGGCAACCGACGCCTTCGCCCGGACCTACTACCACGGCTCGTTGCTGACCGAAAAATACCCGCATTTGCGCACGGCCGCGAACCACGCCGAACCTGCCGAAGCCTGACTTCGGAAGCACTGGAGAACGACGATGAACCATATCAGCATCGAGCCGAAGCTCATCACCAGGGAAGCCGACGTGACGCCGACCGTGCTTGCGGCGATGGCGGACACCGACAATGCCCGGCTCAAGGAGATCATGACCGCGCTGGTGACGCATCTGCACCAGTTCGTGCTGGAGACGCGCCCGACCGAAGAGGAATATGAGTACGCGCTGCGCTGGATCGTCGAGATCGGCCAACTCACCAACGAGTTCCACAATGAGGTCGTTCTTGCCGCCGACGTGCTCGGTGCTTCGACGCTGATCGACCTGATCAACAACAACGGCATGCAGGGCGAAACGATGTCGGCGCTGCTGGGGCCGTTCTATCGCGGCCACGCACCGCTGTGCCAGCCTGGCGACTGCATCGCCCGCTCGGACACGCCGGGGGCAACGCTGTTTTTCAAGGGCAAGGTCGTAGGTGCGGACGGCGCTCCGGTCGCCGGCGCGACGCTCGACGTGTGGCAGGCTTCGCCTGTCGGCCTCTATGAAAACCAGGACGAAAGCCAGGAGGATTTCAATCTTCGCGGCAAGTTCACCAGCGGTGACGATGGCCGGTTCCATTTCCAGTCGGTGAAACCTACGGGTTATCCTGTGCCGACCGACGGCCCGGTGGGCGTCCTGTTGCGGGCCCAGAACCGTGAGCCGATGCGTCCGGCCCATATCCATTTCATCGTCACGGCTCCCGGCCACAAGACGCTGATCACCCAGATATTCTCCGATACGCCGGAGGCGCTGGCCGCTGACGTCGTCTTCGGTGCCAAGCAGCAGATCGTCGGCGATTTTGTCATGCACACCGAGCCGCATCCCGATTTTGCCGGCGCGACGCTGCCTTTCTACACCTGCGAATATGATTTCAAGCTGGTGGCGGGAACACCGACTTTCCCCATTCCGCCGATCTCGGGAAAGAAGAGCTGAGCGATGACTGCCCAGACCTCATCCCATCCGCTTGAAGGCAAGGTGGCCGTCGTCGTTGGCGGCTCCGGCGGCATCGGCCGCGAAACTTGCCGCCTGTTTGCCGAAGCCGGCGCAACCGTCGTGGTCGGCTACCGATCGGGCAGGCAAAAGGCCGACGAGATCGTGGCGGGCCTGCCGGGCACGGGGCATGCCGCTTTGCCGGTTTCGATCGAGGACACCGCTACGATCGAAGCCTTCCGGGACGCGGTGGTAAGCAGGTTCGGCCGGGCCGACATCCTGGTCAATACCGCCGGCATCACTGAGCCTGTGGCGCATGGCGATCTCGACGCGCTGACCGACGAGTTGATCGACCGCATTTTCGTCAACAACTGGCGCGGCGTCTTCGCCACCATCCGCGCCTTCGCGCCGGCGCTGAAGGCGAGCGGTGACGGGCTGATCGTCAATGTCTCGTCGATCGCCGCCTTCACCGGCATTGGCTCCAACGTTGCCTATTGCGGCGCCAAGGCCGGCCTCGACATCATGGCCAATTCGCTCGGCCGAGCACTGGCGCCCGAAATCCGCGTCATGACGGTTTCGCCAGGTGCGGTCGACACGCAGTTCGTGCCGGGCCGTGGCAAGGAGTTCGCCGACAAGGTCGCCGCAACCACGCCCCTCAAGCGGATCACGTCGCCGACCGACGTTGCCGAGGCGATCTTGTCCTGCGCGACCCATCTCAAATTCTCGACCGGCAGCCGCATTGTCGTCGACGGGGGGAGGCATCTGTGATGCAGCCGAAAGTCATCATCACCTGTGCCGTAACAGGCAATCTGACGACGCGGGAAAACCATCCCGGCCTGCCGGTGACGCCGGAGGAAATTGCTAATTCCTGTCTTGAAGCGGCGGATGCCGGTGCTGCCATCGCGCATATCCATGTCCGCGATCCCGAGACGGCAAAACCGTCCATGGAGCTGAAATATTACCGTGAGGTGGTGGAAAGGATCCGGGCAAAGAACAATGCCTTGATCCTCAACATCACCACCGGCCCGGGTGGGCGCTATCATCCGAGCGACGAAAACCCGGCAGTCGCTGGCCCGCGCACGACGCTGATGCGCCCGGAAAGGCGCGTCGAGCATATCGCCGCGCTGAAGCCCGATATCGCCACGCTCGACCTCAACACCATGACTTTCGGCAATGAGGTGGTGATCAACACGCCGGGCAACGTCAAGATCATGGCCGACATCATCAATGAAGCCGGCTCGAAACCGGAACTCGAGGTCTTCGACAGCGGCCACATCGTCTTGGCGCAGGATCTGCTCAAGGCCGGCGTTTTGAAATCGCCGGCGATGTTCACCATCGTCACTGGTGTCAAATACGGTTTCCCGGCAACGACCGACATGATGGCCGCCGCCGCGCGCATGCTGCCCAACGATGCGGTCTGGACCGGATTTGGCGTCGGCCGGATGTCGTTTCCGATGGCGATGCAGGCCTATCTGCTGGGCGGCCATGTCCGCGTCGGGCTGGAGGACAACTCCTACATCGCCAGGGGCGTGCTCGCCAAAGGCAACGGCGAATTGGTCGAGCGCGTCCGCGACCTCATCGAAAAACTCGGCGGGCAGATTGCCGGCCCTCAGGAAGCCAGGGAAATGCTGGGGCTTGCCGCCTGATCGGCGCGGCTTGGGCAAAGGAGATCAAACCAGATGAACATTCAAGCAAGCGCCAAGACCGGCAATGCCCTCAGGGTTTCGCAAAAGTCGCCTGATCTCGACAACCTGCTGATTGAGGTCGCCGAAGTCGCCGTGCCGCGTCCGGGACCGGGCCAGGTGCTGGTCGAAATCGTCGCGGCGGGCGTCAACCCGAGCGACGTGAAAGCATCGCTCGGCCACATGCCGCATGCCATCTGGCCGCGCACGCCGGGCCGCGATTTCGGCGGCATCGTGCGCGAGGGCCCCTCGCAGATGATCGGCCTGGAGGTCTGGGGCGGCGGCGGCGAGCTCGGCATCAGCCAGGATGGCAGCCACGCCAGGTGGATGGTGCTCGACCAGAAAGCGGTACGGGCCAAGCCGAAGAATTTTACCATGGAGGAGGCAGGTTCGATCGGCGT
Organism: Aminobacter sp. 01T433; assembly: GCF_056398585.1. Lineage (NCBI taxonomy): Bacteria > Pseudomonadati > Pseudomonadota > Alphaproteobacteria > Hyphomicrobiales > Phyllobacteriaceae > Aminobacter > Aminobacter sp. 01T433. The sequence goes on along the minus strand of NZ_JBFTPR010000022.1, from coordinate 83,279 downwards.
GCCGTTCATCACCGCCTATGAGGGCCTGCGTGAGGCCGGCGGGGTCCAGCCGACCGATGTGGTTCTGGTCTGCGGCGGCAACGGCAAGGTCGGGCAAGCGGTGATCCAGCTTGCCACCATGGCCGGCGCAAAGGTGTTCGCCGTCGAATATAGCGAACAGCCATTGATGGGGCACACCAACCGTCCGGTCGAGATGCTGAACAGCGCAACTCAGGACGTCGCGGCGATTATCCGCGACATGACCAACGGTCACGGCGCCGACATTGTCTTCAACACGGTCGGAAGCCCCTATTTCGAGATCGCCAACAACGCCATGGCCAAGCAGGCGCGGCAGATCTTCATCTCGACCTTCGACCGCGCCGTGCCCTTCGACATCTTCAACTTCTTCCGCGGCCGCCACAAATATATCGGCGTCGACACGCTGGCGCTGTCTTCCGTCGATGGCGCGCGCATCTTCGACAGGCTGAAGCTGAAGTTCGAGGAAGGCCTGCTGAAACCGTTCCCGATCAATCCCGACACTTGCTACAGCCTGGCCGATGCCGCCAAGGCCTATGCCTCGGTGCTGCGCGGCACGCCTGACCGCGTGCTATTGAAGCCGTGAGCGCCTGAAATGCAGGTCACCCGCTACAGCGAAGCCAAGCCCTACGAGGCACCCGAACACTACGACATGCGCTGCCTGCGCCTGCAGGGCAAGGAGGCGACGGCAACCGATACGATCTGGATCGGCCTGTCGCATCTTCTGCCGGGCGGCCGCACCTCGCTCAAGGATGCTCCGCTGGAAAAAATCTACATCGTCGTTGCCGGCGAAGTGACGGTCGAAACCGTGGATGGGTCGGTGACGCTCGGTGTGCTCGACAGTTGCCGGCTGGCGCCCGGCGAAGCCCGCGCGCTGGTCAACCGCACCAACGCGCCGGCGTCGATCCTGCTCGCCATGCCGACCACTTGAACGAAAACTGGATCAACCCGAAATTGGCGCCGGGACATGAAAGACTGCTGGAATGGCTGAAACGGAAAACAGGCTGCTGAGCGTGGTCGAACACTGGCTGCCCCGCATCGAGGTCGCTGGCATTCCCTCAGCCACGGCGAAAGCCGTCATCGAGAGCGCCGGTGTCTGGGAAAACTGGCTGAGGGCGTGGAGCGCCGAGGGCGAACGCCATGCCGAGATGGGCGCGGACGCGCTGGCGCGTGGCCACACTGTCACCGCCGGCGAAGCTCTTGCCCGCGCCAGCCTGTTTTATCATTTCGGGCAGTTCATGGCCTTCGACGATCTCGATGCCAAGGAGCTTGCCGCGGCGCGCAAGGTCGCGTTGTTCCGCAAAGCCGCACCCTTCCTGGATCCGCCCGCCGAACTGGTCGAGGTGCCGTTCGAAGGCGGCGTCCTGCGCGCCTATCTCAGGCTACCGCAGGGGCCCGGGCCGCATCCCCTGGCGCTGATTATTCCCGGCTCGGATTCCACCAAGGAAGAATTCCCGGCATTTGAACGGCATTTTCTCAGCCGTGGCATCGCAACGCTGTCGCTCGATGGGCCGGGCCAGGGCGAAGGGCGCTCGTTTGGCCATCTGCGGGCCGACATCGCGCCCGCAATTGCGGCGGCGATTGAAGCGGTCGAGGCAAAGCCGAGCCTGTCGGGTGCCGTCGGCTTGGTCGGTATGGCCTTCGGCGGCATGCTGGCGCTGCGCGCCGCAGCCTCGCTGGAACATCTTGCAGGCGTGGTCTCGATCAACGGCTTTTATGACCTCGGCGCACTCTGGCCGTCGCTGCCGAAAGTCTATCAGGACAACATGACATTTGCCCTCGGCGGCGACGATGTGGTGGACAGCGCCCGCAACTTCACGCTGGCCGGCATCGATGTCCCCAAAGCCCCCGCACTCGTCTTACATGGTGGCCGCGACAAGATTTTTCCGCCGTCCGAAGCGCAAAAATGCGCCGACTTTTGCAGCAATGGCGCGGAACTCCATGTCTTCCCGACCGGAAACCACGTCTGCAACAACATCCCCTGGCTCTATCGCCCCATGGTGGCCGATTGGCTGGCTGAACGGTTCAGGGGCTAGTTGCACACGCGGCCGGTGCGCCAGCGGGCGCTTGCATGATTGGTCGATAGCGCCAGTGCAGGGCACGAAACATCCACTTCGAATTGGACGATAATCCACCAGAAGGAGACGCCGCGACCTGATCCGAAACCGCAGCCGCTGATACCAATCCGGACATCGTGGGAGGCCAGAATTTGCCGACCGATCGAAGTTGAAGGGAGCGAAAATGATTCACGCCGATGATGGGTCCTTGTCTCAGGAACAGCGCCTCATGCGCGACAGCTGCCGGTCTTTTGTCGATGACGTTGTGACACCGTTCATTCGGTCGAACTGGCAGGCTGAATGGGACATGAGCCCCGGCGAGCGGTTGCCGCGTTCGATCCTGGAGGGTGCTGAGGCGATCGGCGTGCGCACGCTCGGCGTGCCGGAAGAATATGGCGGCGTTGACCTCGAGCGCGACAGCGAGGTCCGCACTTTCGCGCTGATCTCCGAGGGTATCGCGCGCGGCGATTCCGGGCTCGCCGACAAGCTGGTGCAGAACTGGAAAGTGTCCATCCTGCTGCGCGAATTCGCGCCGAAGCACCTGCAGGAAAAGTGGTTTCCCCGCCTGCTGGCCGATCCGCAATTCTTGCTCGCCCATTGCCTGACCGAACCGCGCGGCGCCTCCGATCGCTGGCTGCCCTACAATGTTCCCGAGGCCGCCATGCACACCAAGGCGGTGCTGAAGGACGGCCACTGGGTCATCAATGGCCGCAAGCAGTTCATCTCCAACGGCTTCGACGCCAGCCTCTATGTCGTCTACGCCAACACCGATTCATCGGTCGGCATGCTGCAGGGCACGTCGAGCTTCCTGGTCCCTCGCGACACGCCTGGCCTGACCGTCACCAAGTGCAACGAGACGATGGGCTGCCGTTTCATGAACAATGGCGAGCTGGTCTTCGAGGATTGCCGCGTGCCGGCTGATCACCTGCTCGTCCAGAATTCGGCGCTGGGCAGTGCTGGCCAGTATTTCCGCGCCGGCAAGATCATCCAGGCGGCCAAGAACCTCGGCGTCGGCGTGGCCTGTTTCGAACGCACCGCCGATTATGTCCAGAACTACGTCCAGGGCGGGCGCATCCTGATCAAGCACCAGGCGGTGGCGCTCAGGCTGGCCGACATGGCGACCCGCATCGAGGCTGTCCGCTCGCTGATCGAGCGCGCCGCCAAGGCGGTCGACGAGGCGCATCCGGATGCCGATGTGCTGTGCAACATGGCCAAGGTCTACGCCTCGGAGGAGATCATGAAGGTGGCGACCCATGCGCTGGAGCTGCATGGCGGCAGTGGCGCGATGCTCGAATTCGGCATCGAAAAGCTGTTCCGCGACGCCGCGATCTTCCTGCACATGGACGCCACCGTCGACGTCAGCCGCATGAAGATCATCAAGAACATGTTCCCTGCCACCGCCGGTAAATATGCCGGCCCGGAAAACTGAGGTGGCGGGCATGCCTCGGGGCGGTGCCGGCCGCCCCGAACAAAGCCGGAGAGGAGACGGCATGGCCAAGGCTGCGATGGAAATGCCCCGGCGTTTCAGGCCTGAGCGTGACGCAGAAGAGCGCGAGGCGCCATTTCGGTCCTATGCGCTGGGCCGCGCGGGCGCTCCGCGTTTCCACGTCCGGCGTGTCGAAAACACCCAGAAGCTCTACCCGGCCCACAAGCACGACTATTTCCAGATCCTGTACTTCATGTCCGATGCCCCGGTCATCCGAGTCGGCCTGACCTCGCACAAGCCGAAGGCCGGCTCGATCTATTTCATCGCGCCGATGGTCCCGCATCAGATCAGGTTCGATCACGCGACGCGTTGCGTCGTCATCTATTTCGATCTCGACTTTCTGCGTCCCGACATCAACCGCTCGTATCCGTTGGCCGAGCTGGTCCGCATGGCGCCCGAACTGACGCCGTTTGCCTGGCAGAACCATGTCGATTTCCACCTCGGCGGCACCCGTGCCGCACGGGTGGAACGCGCGATTTCCGCAATGATAAAACAGCACGAAGCCGAGCGTATCTGCGCAGCCGAAATCGTCCGCGCCGAGCTGTCGCTCATGCTCGCCATGTTGTGCCAGGATCATGAGGCGGAATTCGCCGAACTGTCGACCAGGCTGCCGGTGATGGGACGCGACAGCGGCCACATGCGCCGCATCGCCGAATTCATCGGCGAAAACTACACGCGTGGCCCGAGCCTCAGCGAAGCAGCGAATGCCGCGCGGCTCTCCAAAAGCCGTCTTTGCGCCCTGATCCGCCAGTATACTGGCACCAGCTTCAACGCGCTGATCCGCGAGATGCGCATTGAGGACGCCCGTGAACGGCTGGTGCTGACCGCCGATACGATTGCCCAGATCGCCTACTCGGTCGGCTACAACGACGAGAAATATTTCCTTCGCGCCTTCAAGAACGCGGTCGGCATGACGCCCAGCGCCTACCGGTTAAAGCGGGCCAAGGAAAGCATGGCATCAAAACCCGATGCGGCCCCCCAGCCCATTCGCACGGCGAAGCATTCGTCGCTGCCTTTTCTGGAGGAAATCGTGGGGCAAAAGCCATGAGCGCTGCCGTCTCGTTCCAGCTCAATGGGCTGGACGTCAGCCTGGAGAATGTGGGCGACGAGGCTTTGCTCTTTGCGCTGAGAAACCGGCTCGATCTCAAGGCGACACATTTCGGCTGCGGCCTGGAGCAGTGCGGCGCATGCGTCGTCAGCATCGACGGGCAGGCACGTTATTCCTGCACACTGCCAGTCTCGGCGCTGGCTGGCGCCACGGTGACGACCGCCGAGGCTCTCGCCAACGATCCCATTGGGGCGGTCTTGCTTGCCGCGTTCGAGCGCGAGCAAGCCGGACAGTGCGGCTACTGCATTTCCGGCATCCTGATGAGTGCATATACCTTGCTCAAGGCGGAGCGGCACCCGAGCCGCGCGGCGATTGTTGCGGCACTTGACCGGCATCTGTGCCGCTGTGGCGCGCATGGCGGCATCCTGCGCGCCGTCGAGAGTGCTGCAGCTCGCCTCGATGAGGCCGTGCCATGATCGGCAACGCGCTGCCCAAGAGCATCCAAGACAATCCTGAACTGGGGCGCTGGATATCCCTCGATCGACCTGGCCTTGTCACTGTCTGCTCGGGCAAGGTCGAACTTGGCCAGGGCATTCTGACGGCACTGGCGCAGGTCGCCGCCGACGAATTGGCGGTTAGTCCGGAGCGGATTGTCCTCTTGGCGGCCGATACCGATCGTTCGCCGGACGAGGGCCTTACCGCCGGCAGCCAGTCGGTCGAAGTGTCCGGCGCATCGATCCGCCTGGCTTCGGCACAGCTGCGCGCTGTCTTGATCCAGGCGGCGGCGACACGACTGGGAACCGATGTCGATACTGTGTCTTGCCTGGATGGGACGATCTTGCTCGATGATGCGCCGACCGGCTTGGATTTCTGGTCGCTCGCATCCGAAGTCGACTGGAAGCAGCACGTCACCGGTGATGTTCCGGTAAAGCCGGTCAATGATTATTCCGTAGTCGGCGCAAGCCAACCGCGTTTCGATATGGCAAGAAAACGCAACGGTGGCGGGTTCATCCAGGACCTGTCGTTGCCAGCCATGCTGCATGTGCGGGTCGTGAGACAACCCTACCGGCTTGCTCGCCTGGCTCAGCTCGACGAGGCATGGCTGCAACGCCGTCATCCCAACGTGACCGTTTTGCGGAAGCAAGATTTCCTCGCCCTTGTCGGAACCGACGAGCATGCCGTGCATCGAGCGCATGCCGTGGCTGAAAACTTCGCACGCTGGGAGGAGGTGCCCGGGCTTTGGCAGCCTGCCGTGGCACCTCAAGAGAAGCGCACGGTCCTCGGTTCCGCTGTTCCAGGTGCCCGGTCGGCGAATATTTCGGCGCGGTATTCGCGAGCGCATGTCGCGCATGCGTCGATCGGGCCGTCCTGCGCGCTGGCGCACTATGAGGCTGGCCGGCTGACCGTATGGAGCCATTCGCAAGGCATATTCCCGCTTCGCGGCCAGATCGCCAAATGCCTGGGGCTCGACCTCTCACGAGTCAGGGTCGTTCATGCCCATGGTTCCGGCTGCTATGGCCACAATGGCGCCGACGATGCAGCCCTCGACGCGGCCATCGTTGCCATGGAGCTGACTGGCCAGCCGGTACGGGTGTTATGGTCGCGGGAAGACGAACTCGCCCGCGGCCCCTTGGGTGCTGCCATGTCGGCGACGGTGGAAGCCGAGCTCGATTCCACTGGCCAGGTAGCGACGTGGAATCTGTCGGTAGTGAGCGAACCGCATGCCCAGCGTCCGGGTTTCGGCGGCCACGTGAACCTGACCTCGGCCGAAGCGCTGGACAGCACGCGCCTGCCGGGGAGGGTCGAGGACCTGCCAGATGCTGCGGGTGGCGGTGCCGCGCGCAATTCGGTCGCGATTTATGATTTTCCTGGGCAGGAGGTCGCCGTCCAACTCGATACGCGCAGCCGTATCAGGACCTCGTCGCTGCGTTCGCTTGGCGCCCATCTCAATGTCTTCGCCATCGAATCCGCGATGGACGAGCTGGCCGGCCTGGCCGGCGTCGACCCGCTGGAATTCAGGCTTCGCCATCTGAGCGATGACCGCTGCCGCGCCGTCCTTTCGGGCGTGGCGGAGATGTGCGGTTGGCCGGGCAGCCATGCCGCCGGCGAAGGGCGCGCGCTGGGCATTGCTGCCGCGCGCTACAAAAACAAGGGCGCCTGGCTGGCTGCCGTCGCCGAGGTCGCTGTCGATGAAGAGGTCAGGCTTGAGCGGCTTTGGCTTTGCGTCGATGCCGGATTGCTCATCAATCCGGAAGGGGCCCGAAGCCAGATCGAGGGCGGCGCGATCCAGGCCGCGAGCTGGACCATGAAGGAAGAGGTCAAGGTCGAAAATGACCGCGTGAACGCCTTCGACTGGAGCAGCTATCCCATCTTGAAATTTTCGGAGATCCCTGAGATCGAAACGCGCTTCATCGTCGATCCGACACGCCCGCCGCTGGGTGCTGGCGAGGCGGCGCAAGGACCGGTCGCAGCAGCGATCGGAAACGCTGCCTCTCGGGCGCTCGGCATGCGCATGCGTGACCTGCCGCTGACGCGTGCGCGGTTGGTCGAAACGCTGATGGGCGGCTGACTGTCAGCTTCGTTACCCGACGCCAGTTCTTGCAGCCCACACTTGGCTTTCAAAAAGGCGCGCTTGCCCATCTACTAGTCTCATGGTAACGTTCCCACAAATTTACTGGGAGGAGCGTTCAGGTGCAGCGGAGGCGTCCGACGATCATTGACGTCGCGGAGAGGGCGGGGGTGTCGAAGAGCACTGCCGGCCGAGCGCTTTCCGGTGCCTCCAATGTGACTGAGGAGGCACGCGAGCGCGTGCTCGAGGCTGCGAAGGCGGTCGGTTACGAGCGCAATGATCTCGCGGTCGGCATGCGTTCCGGACGGACCGGACTGCTTGGTCTGGTCATCCCAGACATTACCAACCCGTTCTGGGCCGAGGTTGCGCGTGGCGCCCAGGATCGCGCTGCCGAAAACGGCGCGTCGCTCTTGGTCTTTTCTTCCGACTGGGATCACGACCGCGAGGCCAGCCATTTGCGCGCCTTGCGCCAGGCGCGCGTCGATGGCGCGATCATCAATCCGGTCGCTGACAATTTCGACGACCTAGATCGCTTCGGCCTGCCTTTCGTTTTGATCGGTTCAAGCGCCGAGCGCTTCCCCGCGACCTCGAGCGTCGGCTCGGATATCGCCCAAGCCGTGCGGCTGGGCATGGATCACTTGGTTTCCAAGGGCCATCATGCACCGGCGCTGATCCTTGGCCCCAAGTCGCGTATCGCCCGCGCGCGCTTCCTGCGCACTTTCCACGAACATTGCGTCGAGCGTGACATCGATCCGGCGGCGCTGCCAATGGAAGACGGGGAATACACGGTCGAAGGCGGGCGCATAGCCATGAAGCGGCTGCTTGCGCGTGACCGGGTTGGCCATTTCGCGGTGTTTGCAGCCAACGACCTAATGGCGCTGGGGGCCATGGTGGCGGTACGGGAAGCCGGGTTGCGCTGCCCCGAAGATGTTTCGATCCTGGGCTTCGACGGCGTGCCGGCGGGTGCATTCTCCTGGCCGGGGCTGACGACCGTCGCCAAGCCGGGCCGCGAGATGGGCGTGCGCGCTCTCGATAGCCTGCTCGATGAAATTGCTGGCCGTTCGGAGCACGGCCGGGTGTTCCTGCCATGCCGGCTGATCGAGCGGGGGTCGCTTGCCGACCTGTCGGCGAGCCAGCCCAGGCGCGCGGTCGGGGACGGGAGGTAACTGACGATGACCGAGCATGATCAGGCGTTGCAAGCGTCCAGAATTGGGAACGTTCCCAATTCTGCCTTGCGCAGCCGGCCGAAACGGGCCACGGCATTTGCCAATGGCTGGCGCCGCTGGTGGCCGTTCTATGTCATGATGGCGCCGGGCCTGATGTTTTTCCTGGTGCTGCATTACCTGCCGATCTGGGAAGCCAAGATCGCCTTCGAGCAGGTCAGGATCGTTCCGCCCAACATCTGGGTCGGGCTCAAGCATTTCTACGTGCTGTTTGCCTCGCCGGTGTTCTGGCAGGTGCTTGCCAACACGCTGATCATCTCGGCGATGAAGATGGCTTTCTTCCTGCCGGTGCCGATCCTGGTGGCACTGCTGATCAACGAGGTGCGCGGTGGACGCCTGCGCAAGTTCATCCAGTCGGCGATCTATCTGCCGCATTTCCTGTCCTGGGTGGTCATTGCAGGCGTTTTCATCGCGGCACTGTCGCCGACCGATGGCGCGGTCAACAATCTGATGGGCATGGCCGGCATCGCGCCACGCTCGTTCATGACCGACACCGGCGCCATTCGCTGGGTGCTGGTGTTCACCGAGATCTGGCGTTCAGCCGGCTGGGACAGCCTGCTTTATCTCGCCGCCATCATCGCCATCGACCAGCAGCTCTACGACGCTGCCGAAATCGACGGCGCCAATCGCTGGCAAAAGATCTGGCACGTGACGTTGCCCGGCATCGTGCCGACAATCGCCACGCTGTTCATCCTCAACGCCGGCATGTTCCTCAACGCCGATCTCAATCAGGTCATCAACTTCACCAACGACGTCGTGCGCTCCAGGATCGATATCGTCGACACCTATGTCTACCGCATTGGCCTGCAGACCGGCGAATACTCGCTGGCGACCGCCGCCGGCCTGTTCAAGGCGGTGCTTGGCACGATGATGATCGTCACAGCCCATTTCGTGTCCAAGCGCCTGACCGGCAAGGGAGTCTGGTAATGGCCTTGTCGCGCAGGACCCCGCTTGAACGCATCGAATACGCCATCATCGTGTCGACGCTGTTGCTGCTCGTCGTCGTCACGGTGCAGCCGCTCCTCAACCTTCTGGCCGTGTCGCTGTCCGAGCCCGCCAGGGTGCCGGGCATGAATGGCCTGACCATCCTGCCCAGAGGTTTCTCCCTCGAGGTTTGGAGCGTCTTGCTGCAACACCCCAACGTGCAGCGCGGCATCTTCAACTCGATCTTCATCACCTTTGTCAGCACGCTGATCGGCGTCGTCGGCACCGCACTGATGGCCTGGGGCCTGTCGCGGCCCGGCCTTCCCGGACGCAAGGCGCTGTTCATCCTGGTGCTCGTCACCATCGTTTTCGAGCCCGGCATCATTCCGGAGTATTTCGTCAACAAGCGGCTCGGGCTGCTCGACAGCTACTGGTCGGTGATCCTCTACAAGGCGGTCAACGCCTGGTACCTGATCATCCTCATCCGATTCTTCGAGGAAATCCCCAAGGAGCTTCTGGAGGCATCCGAGCTCGACGGCGCCAATCCGTTCCAGGTGTTCTGGTATGTGGTGCTGCCGCTGGCCAAGCCCGCGCTGGCGACGATCTCGCTGTTTTACCTCGTCTTCCACTGGAACGAGTTCTTCCATGCGATGATCTACCTCAACGACCAGAGCAAATGGCCGTTGCAGGTGGTGCTGCGCCAGTTCGTTATCGATGGCGACAAGATTGCGATCGTCGGCGTCGACAACGCCAACAACAACACTGGCGCGGGCCAGCTTGATCTGAGGTCGCTCAAGGCCGGCATGATCCTTCTGACCATCGTGCCGATCCTGGCGATCTACCCGCTGATCCTGGAATTCTTCACCAAAGGCACCATGAGCGGCGCGCTCAAGGGCTGATGGCGACGATGTGCCTGCCAAAAAAATGAACAAATGGAGGAGATGAAATGTTCAGAAGAATGATCCTGATGACATCGACGGCCCTGGCGCTGAGCCTCGCCGTGGCTGTTCCCGCCATGGCCGAACCGGTCAAGATCCGCGTCGTGTCCAAGGATTTCGTGTCGTCCAACCCGGACGACGTCAAGCACATCAAGCGCATCGAAGATGCGCTGCGCGCCCAAGGCACCGACCTCACCATCGAGATGGTCGACCTGCCTTCGTCAGGCTATGCCGACAAGCTGTCGGTGATGCTGCTTTCGGGCGACATTCCGGACCTGATCTATTTCCAGGGCGGCGACGCCAAGATGGTCGAGCAGGGCGTTCTCGAAGACCTCACCCCTGCCATCGCCGAGTCCAAATATGTGAAGGACGCGCTGTGGCCGCACAATGTCGAGCGGCTGAAGAACTATCCCTATCTCCTCTACGTCTATCCCGTGCGTGGCCCGCAGCCGGTGATCCGCAAGGACTGGCTGGAAAAGACCGGTCTGAAGGCGCCTGAAACCGTCGAAGACTATGTGACGCTGTTCAAGGCCATCAAGGACGGCGATCTCGACGGCAATGGCGTTGCCGACACCTATGGCGTGACCACCGCAGGCAATACCAACGAACTCGATTCGATCTTCAATCAGGCGTTCGGCGTCACCGGCTCGTGGATGAAGAATGCGGCTGGCGAGTGGGTGAATGCACGCATCACCAGCCAGGAGAAGGACAAGATCGCCTTCTACGCCTCGCTGCGCGAGCAGGGGCTCTACGATCCCGAATACATCACCACCAAGTTCGACGTGAAGGAAGACAAGTTCTACACAGGCAAGGTCGGCGTGATCTTCGGCTCGTCGGGCGAAGTCATCGACATCTATGGCGGCAAGATGCGCCAGGTGCACCCAAACACCGAGCTTGTGCTGCTGTCGCCGCCCAAGGGCCCGGCCGGACAGGGCCTCTCGGCTGTCGACGTGTCCAAGGAATCACGCGGATTTGCGATCTCGGCGACGTCCGAGCACAAGGCCGAGGTGATGAAGCTGCTCGACTTCATGGCGAGCCCCGAGGGTCAGATGATGGACCGCTTGGGCTTCGAGGGCCAGGAATACACCAAGGACGGCGACACCTATAAGGTCACCGACAAGATGGCGACCTGGTATGCCCGCTTCATGGTGTCGGCGAACTGGACGCCGCCGGTCGTCTGGCAGTCCGAAGCCGCCCAGCAGTGGATGACGACGACCCAGAAGTACTTCAAGCCTGACAACGCCTTTGTCTGGCCGGCAGACTATGCCGCCGATCTCGACGCCACCGAAAACGTCTATCGCTCCTGGGTCTACAAGTTCATCTCCGGCGAAGCCAAAATGGACCAATGGGACCAGTATGTCGCCGAATGGGAAGCCGCCGGCGGCAAGCGTCTCAACGAATATGCAAGGACCGTTCTTGATGCTGCCAAGTGATGCACAAGGGCTCTCGCTGAAAGGCAGGGTCCGCGCGCTCATCCATGGCGTCGCCTTAGGCGACGCCATCGGAGCGCCGATCGAAAAGCTATCCGCTGCCGAGATCGCCAGCCGTTACGGGCGGGTGACGTCGCTCGAAACCCAGTGGCACAAGATGTCGCTCGACGCGACGGCGCGCAACGGCAGGGTGCGCGGAAGCGGCATCGTCACCGACGACACGCTGATGACGCTGTGCCTGATGGATATCTACGCCGAGACCGGCAGGCATCTCGACGCCTGGGATATGGCCGACGGCATGGTGCGCCAGATCGCCTGGATCCCGCGCTGGGTGCCCGAATTGCAGCGCGAAGCGATGCTGATCGAGCGGCTGTTTTATCCCGAGAAGTGGATTTTCCAGCGTCACCAGCTGGCTTCCTGCGACCCGCGCCAGGGTGGCATCGGCAACATGGTGAACTGCGGTGCTGCGATGTATGTGGCGCCGATCGGCGTGGTCAATGCCTGCGATCCCAAGGCCGCCTATGACGAGGCGATCGCCTTTGCCTCAGGCCACCAGGAAAGCTACGGCCTGGAAGCCGCTGGCGTGTTCGCGGCGGCTGTGGCCGCGGCCTTCGTTCCCGGCACCACAATCGAGGCCGTGATCGACGAGGTGCTGACCCTTGCCAAGGACGGCACCAAGAATGCCATCGCCGACATTGTCGCCGTCACAAGGAAATTGAAGGCGACTAAGGCCGACTACGCGACGGCCGTTGCCGAATTCCATAAGGCCATGGCGCCCTATTCGCCGATGGGCGATGACGTCAATCACACGCCCGGCAAGGTCGGCCGGCTGACCAACGCCTACCAGCCGAGCCGTCTGGGCGCCATCGAGGAGCTGCCGCTGGCGCTGGGCTTTTGCCTTCTCAACGAGGGCGACTTCCGCAAGTCGATCGAAGACGGCATCAATTCGGGCCGCGACACCGACTCCATCGGCGTCATGGCCGGCGCGATCCTGGGCGCCATGCATGGCGAAAGCGTCATTTCCGATGCCGATCGCAAGCTGCTCGACAGGACCAACCGGCTCGACCTCAACGCCTCGGCCGACGCTTTCACCGAAACGGTGAAAGTCATCCTCGCCGCCGACCAGGCCGCCACAGACGCGCGCGCCACGCGCCGTGCCGCCCTTACGCTCTAGATCTGCAACGAAAGACCGATGATGCCCAAGCTCACCAAAGAGACGATTTACGAAAAGATCTATGCCGGCTTCATCGGCAAGGCCATCGGCGTGCGGCTTGGCGCGCCAGTGGAACCGACAATCTGGAGCTATGAACGCATCCAGAAGACCTATGGCGAAGTCACCCAGTATCTCCGCGACTTCAAGAATTTCGCTGCCGACGACGACACCAATGGTCCGGTCTATTTCATCCGCGCGCTGCGCGACTACGGCCTGGGCGCCACCGCCGAGCATGTCGGCAAGACCTGGGTCAATTATGCCGCCGAAGAGCATGGCATGTACTGGTGGGGCGGTTTTGGCGTTTCGACCGAACACACCGCCTATCGCAATCTGCGCGCCGGCATCCCCGCACCCCAGTCGGGCTCCATGGCCCAGAATGGCGCCAGCGTCGCCGAGCAGATCGGCGGGCAGATCTTCATCGACAGCTGGGGCTGGGTGCATCCGGGCGAGCCGCAAAAGGCAGCCGACGCATCGGCACGCGCGGCGTCCGTCGCTCATGACGGCGAGGGGTTGAACGGCGCGCGCTTCTGCGCCGCTGCCATCGCCAAGGCCTTCGAGGCGACCTCGATCAACGAGATCATCGAGGCAGCGCTTGCCACCATCGACGCACGCTCGACCTATGCCCGCGTCGCCAATGCCGTTACCGCCTTCCACAAGGCCAACCCCGGCAACTGGCGCGCCTGCCGCGACATGCTGACCGCCGACTGGGGCTATGACCGCTACCCCGGCGTCTGCCACATCATCCCCAATGCCGGCGTGACCGTGATGGCGATCCTTTACGGCGAAGGCGACCTGCCGCGCACCGCCGAGATCGCCACGATGGCCGGCTGGGACACCGACTGCAACGCCGGCAATGCCGGTGCCATCGTCGGCACCTTCCAGGGCGTGCAGGCTGGCTGGGACAAATACCGCAAGCCTATCAATGATTTTGTTATCGCCTCTGGCGTCGTCGGTTCGCTTAACATCGTCGACATTCCGTCCTTCGCGCGTGAACTGACAGTGCTTGCGCTGCAGCTGCGCGGCGATGAAGTGCCGGCACTTTGGCTGGAGGATTTCACCCGGCGCGGCGTGCGTTTCGACTTCGATTTACCGGGCTCAACCCACGCCTTCCGTACGGCCGGCTTCAACCAGATCAGCGTCAAGGCGTCGACCGAACGGCATGTCGAAGGTTCGCGCGGCTCGCTCGAAATTCAGCTCGACCGGCTCGAGCGCGGTCATGGCGGGCGCATCTTCTGGAAGCCGTTCTACCGTCGCGAGGATTTCGACGACGAGCGTTATCGCCCGATGTTCACACCGCTGGTCGATGCCGGCCAGAAGGTGTCGTTCAAGCTCTGGCTCGACCCATGGAACGGCGACGGCAATCTGCGCGTCGTTCCTTACGTCCGCCGCGCCATGTCGGGTGCCATCGAAGAGATCGGCGGCTGGCATGTGCCCAATCACGAGGGATGGCAGGACTACGAATTCACCGTGCCCGAGGGGCTGGAAGCCATCGACGAGATCGGCATCCAGGTCGAATACTTCGGCCGCTTGAAGTTTTTGGGCCGCTTGTTCCTCGCCGACTTCAAGATCGAGGGCGCCGGCCACTCCGTCATCGATCCGCGCGCCGAAGTACAGGAATGGGGCGCTGTTTCGCGTTTCACCTGGAACCGTGGCCACTGGACCCTGCAGAACGGCCGCATCCATGCGCACACGCCCAGCGACGCCGACATGTGGACGGGCCATTATTACGCCCGCGACGTCAAGGTGCTCGCCGACGTCCAGCCGCTCGCCGGCGCATCGCAGCTGGTGACAGCGCGCGCGCAGGGCACCAGCCAGTTCTATGCCGCTGGCTTCGAAGGCGACGAGGTGGTGATCCTCAAGGAGGACTTTGGCTCCACGGTTCTGGCGCGTGCGCCATTCAAGCGCGAACTGGGCAAGAACTACGCCTTCGAGTTTTCGGCGACTGGTGACGCGCTGTCCTTTGCCATCGACGGCAAGACGCTGATCGAGGCGAAAGACGGCAAATACACCTACGGCATGGCCGGCCTGCGCTTGGGCGCGCTCGGCCGCATGAGCGTGGGTACGGTCGAAATCATCGAGACCGCCTGAAGACTGTGGTTCCCGCTCCAGGCCTGGCGGCTGGGGCGGGACCCATGCGGGCGTATCGAAAGGGAGGAACATGTCTGAAATCGAACTCAGGAACGTCGGCAAGAGTTACGGCAGCGTGCCGGTTCTCGACGACATTTCGCTCGACATGGGCAGGGGCGAATTCGTCGTGCTGGTCGGCCCGTCCGGCTGCGGAAAGTCGACGCTGTTGCGGATGATCGCCGGTCTTGAGGACATCAGCTCCGGCGAGATCACCATCGGTGGCAAGATCGTCAACGACATGCCGGCCAAGGAACGCGACCTGGCGATGGTGTTCCAGAATTATGCGCTCTACCCGCATATGAAGGTCGCCGACAATATGAGCTTCGCGCTCAAGCTCGCCGGTGTCTCCAAGGTTGAAATCAAGCAGCGCGTTGCCGAGGCCGCCGAAATCCTCGGCCTTGAAAAGTTGCTCGATCGCCTGCCGCGCGAACTCTCCGGCGGCCAGCGCCAGCGTGTGGCTATGGGGCGTGCCATCGTGCGCGACCCCAGGGCCTTCCTCTTTGACGAGCCGCTATCCAATCTCGACGCCAAGCTGCGCGTCAAGATGCGCGGCGAGATCAAGAAGCTGCATCAGCGCTTGGGCAAGACCACCATCTATGTCACCCACGACCAGACCGAGGCCATGACCATGGCCGACAAGATCGTGGTGCTGAATGGCGGCAGGATCGAGCAGATGGGTCCGCCACTGGAGCTCTACCGGAACCCGCGCAACCTCTTCGTCGCCGGCTTCATCGGCTCGCCCGAGATCAATCTACTGCACGGTGAAGTCGATGGCCAAAACCTGCGGCTTGCCGACGGCGCCACCTTGCCGTTGCCTGCCGGCGCCAATCTCGCGCCGGGCCGCAAGATCGTCTACGGCATCCGCCCCCAGCATATCGGCCTTGCCAACAATGGTGTTGCTGCCGAGGTTGTGCTTGTCGAACCCACCGGCGACGCGCAGGAGGTGCTTCTGCGGATCGGCTCAAACGACATCTCCATGGTGTTGAGCGAGGCCGCACCCTTGCAGTCGGGCCAGCGCGTGACGCTTGGCTTCGATCCGGCCAAGGTGCTTTTGTTCGACAAGGAGACAGGCGAGCGAATCCGATGACCGGCTTTGCTCAAATGCACTGGGACCCGGCCGCCGAGGGGCCGCTTGAAGGTATCAAGGTGCTCGATCTGTCTCGGCTCGTCGCCGGCAACATGCTGTCGCTGCAGCTTGCCGATTTCGGTGCCGATGTCGTCAAGATCGAGCCGCCTGTCGGCGATCCATTGCGCGAGTGGAAGGAAGACGGCCTGTCGATCTTCTGGAAAACCTATGGCCGCAACAAGCGCTCGGTGGTCCTCAATCTGCGCGAGCCAGCCGACCGCGACGCGCTGTGGACGCTGATCGATGGTGCTGACGTGCTGATCGAGAACTACCGCCCCGGCACGCTGGAGCAGATGGGTTTCGGCCCGGACCTGCTCCTTGAGCGCAATCCCGATCTCGTTGTCGTGCGCATTTCCGGATTTGGCCAGACCGGGCCCTATGCCGAATTCCCCGGCTTCGGCACCATCGTCGAGGGCATGAGCGGTTATGCCTACCGCACCGGGTTTCCCGACCGCGAGCCGGTCCTGCCGCCTTTGGCGCTGGCCGACATGATCGCTGGCATCTACGGCATGTCGGCGACGATGACGGCACTTTTCGCCCGCCAAAAGGGCAAGGCGCGCGGGCAGGTTGTCGACCTGTCGCTGCTCGAACCGATCTTCTCCGTACTCGGTCCCGAAGCGGGCATCCATGCGCTGACCGGCAAGGTCAAGGAGCGCGTCGGCAGTGCCTCGAACACGGCGAGCCCACGTAATGTCTATCGCTGCGCCGACGGCAAATTTGTCGCCCTTTCCGGCTCGACGCCGGCTGTGGCGCGGCGCATCTTCGAGATCATCGGCCGGGCCGACATGAATGCCGATCCGCGCTTTGCCACCAACAGCGAACGCCTCAAGCATCGCGAGCTTGTCGACGAGGCGATCGGCGCCTGGTTCGCCACCCGCGCGCATGACGAAGCGCTTGCCATCATGCGCGATAGCGGCGCCACCGTCGGGCCGATCTACAGCATCGCCGATGCTGCCACCGACCCGCATTTCACCGAGCGCGAAGTGATCGTTTCACTGGACGATGAAGATCATGGCACCCTGCCGATGCACAACATCGTGCCGCGTTTGTCGGCGACGCCTGGAACTTTTCGTCGCCCAGCACCAGGGCTGGGTGAACACACAGCCGAGGTGCTGGCGGAAGCTGGCCTAGC
Source organism: Aminobacter sp. 01T433 (assembly GCF_056398585.1). NCBI lineage: Bacteria > Pseudomonadati > Pseudomonadota > Alphaproteobacteria > Hyphomicrobiales > Phyllobacteriaceae > Aminobacter > Aminobacter sp. 01T433. The sequence continues at coordinate 65,991 of NZ_JBFTPR010000022.1, read as the reverse complement.
ACACGAGGCTGTCGCGGCAATCGTCGCTGGAGCCGGAAAATGAAACTGCGCTCCCTGCTTTATGTGCCGGCCCATGCCGAGCGGTTCATCGCCAAGGCACATGAGCGGGGCGCCGATGCGATCATCCTCGACCTTGAGGATTCGGTGCCGGCGAACAGCAAGCTCGCCGCACGTGAAGGCCTGGCCGCATCCATCCGACATGTCGGGCAGGCGGGCGCGGCCGTTTTTGTGCGCATCAACTCCGAAACCGACTTGCAGTTTGAAGATGCGGGCGCTGCCTGCCGGGCAGGGGCTTTTGGCCTCATGGTGCCGAAGCTGGCGACATTGGAGCAGCTTGACCGCCTTGCCGGCCATCTCGCGCCCATCAAGCGCGATCAGATGCCATTCATCGGCCTTGTCGAGGATCCCGGTGCCGTGCTTGACGCGCGTGCGTTGGCCGCGCATCCCCATGTGATGGGGCTGGCGCTTGGCGGCGAGGATTTCGCCACCGCCATGGGGGCTGCGGCGACACCCGAGGTGCTTCGCCTTCCCAAGCAGATGGTGCACATGGCGGCCAAGACCTCTGGCAAGCTGTCCTTCGGTCTGCTGCGCGGCATTGCCGACTACGCCGACATCGACGCCATCGCGGCGGCTGCCGCCGAGGCGAAAGCCTTTGGTTTCGACGGTGCGACCTGTGTCCACCCCTCAGCCGTTGCTGTGTTGAACGCCGGTTTTTCGCCGAGCGAGGCCGAGTTCGACTGGGCAAGGCGCCTCGTTGCCGAAGCCGATAAGGCAATCGCAGAAAGCCGCGGGGCCTTCGTTTTCGAGGGCAAGATGGTCGATGCACCGATCATCGCCCGCGCCCGGGCCATTCTGGCCAAGGCGTAGACCCCGGCAGGTCATGAACGCAGAACCATTCGCGCAGATTAAATCTTGGTAACACAGCCTCGATTTGCTCGCCGCTGCTGATCCGCTTCCTACATTTCCAGTGACAGCTCGTCGTGAGGCGCAGCCGAAAGCGGTTCGTTGTGCCAAGATGTGTTGTCGCGGGGCGCGCGTGGAAATGGCCTCCTGCGCCCAGGAGCGGTCTCATGTGGACATTCCGTTCTGCCGTTTTGGTCCCGATGGCGCTTGCCGTCGCTGCGGCGTTGCTGCTGTTCCCGGGATTGATCGATACGGCCAAACGGCATGCTGCCGGCGCGATGGCAAGCCTTGAGGCACCCCGGCAGGGAGCCGGCAAGGCCGGGAACGCAACGCCCGCCCCGGCATCGCCCACAGATCCCAAAGGCCAGCACGCCAACGCGATAGCCGTGACGGTCGCCTCGGCTGAGAGCGGCTCGTTTCCGGTCGTGACGAGAGGTTTCGGCACCGTGCAGTCGCCGGCGGTTGTCGTGGTCGGGGCCCGGATATCGAGCCAGCTGATGGCGATCCACGTCAAGGACGGCCAGATGGTGCAGGCCGGCGATCTGCTGTTTTCACTCGATGATCGGCCATTGCGCGCCCAGCTTGCACGCGATCAGGCGACCCTTGCCAAGGACAGTGCCTTGGTGATCAGCACGACCGCAGACATGAACCGCGCCAAGGATCTCGCCAGCAAGCAGGCCGGTACGCAGCAGGCCTATGACACCGCGCTGGCATTCCAGCGGGGAGCGCAGGCGAACGCTGATGGCGACCAGGCAGCTATTGATGCCGACCAGGTTCAGCTCGACTACACCTTGATCAGGGCGCCGATATCGGGCCGGTTGGGGGCGGTGCAAACCGCTGTTGGCGATATTGTCGGCAACACCTCTTCGACCAATACCAGCGGGCTCGTCACCATCACGCAGGTCGATCCCATCGAGGTGATGTTTCACCTTCCCGAAACCCAGCTGGCGGTCTTCAAGAAGCTTGTCGACGCCGGCACGCCCCCGACCGTGAGAGCCTTGATCACAGGCAGTTCCGACCCGGTCGCCTCCGGTGTCATGGATTTCATCGACTCGGCTGTCGATACGACGTCGGGCACCATTGCCATGCGCGCGACTTTTGCCAATGGCGACCTTGCGCTGTGGCCGGGCCAGTATGTCGATGTCGAGGTCGATCAGCCGGCAGTGCCCAACACGACGATCATCCCGACGGTTGCCCTGCAGCCCGGCCAGAACGGCCAGTTCGTCTATCTTGTGCGGCCCGACAACACCGTCGAGCTTCGCCCCGTCAAGGTGGCGGTTAGCGATGGTGCAAACTCCGCCATCGCTTCGGGCCTCAATCCCGGCGACCAGGTGGTCACCGAAGGCCAGTTGCGGCTGAAGCCTGGCGCTGCGGTACGGCCCACCGCCGCGGCAGGCACGTCCGGCGATGCATCCCAGGTGCAGCCCGCTGCCTATGTCGCCCGGCCGAGCTCGTCGGGAGTCCGGCGATGAATATTTCCGAATTCTGCATACGCCGGCCGGTCGCAACGCTGCTGATGTCGCTGTCTCTGGTGATAGCCGGCCTGTTCGCTTACAGCCGGTTGCCGGTGGCCGCCCTCCCGCAGGCCGACTTCCCGGTGATCAACGTCTCGGCGAGCCTGCCGGGAGCAGCCCCCGACACCATGGCAACCTCGGTGGCAACGCCGCTGATCAAGCAGTTCGCCACGATCGCCGGCATAGACAGCATTTCGACGACCAATTCGCTCGGCTCGACATCGATCTCGATCCAGTTCGTCCTCAACCGCAACATCGATGCCGCCGCCGCCGACGTGCAGGCGGCCATCGCCCGCGCCGCCCGGGCATTGCCTGATGAAATGCCCTCGCCGCCGAGCTATCGCAAGGTCAATCCGGCCGATGCGCCGATCCTGCTGCTTGCGCTGAAGAGCGATGTCGTGCCGCTCACCGACCTCGACGCCTTTGCCCAGCAGGTGATCTCGCCCTCGCTGTCCACGCTCGACGGTGTCGCTCAGGTGTCGATCTTCGGCAGCCAGCAATATGCCGTGCGCATCCAGGTCGACGCCGACGCATTGGCGGCCAGGGGCATCTCGACGGCGCAATTGTCGACGGCGATTTCCGCTGCCAATTCCAATGCTCCCTTGGGAACCCTCCAGGGCAACCAGCAGCAACTGACCATCGTTGCCAACACGCAGCTGAACAACGCCGCCGATTTTTCCAACCTCATCATTACAAGCAAGGACGGCAAGCCTGTCCGGCTCGGTGACGTCACCAAGGTCATCGATTCCGTCGCGAACCTCCAGACGGCGAGCTGGTATGACGGCACGCGCGCCATCGTCATGGCAGTCCAGCGCCAGCCCGGCGCCAACACGGTTGCCGTGGTCGACAGGGTCAAGGCAATGCTGCCGACATTCCGCAGCGAGTTGCCGGTCGCCGCATCGCTCGAGGCCTTCAACGACCGCGCCGCGTCGGTCCGCGCTGCCGTCAGCGACGTCCAGTTCACGCTCGGCCTGACCATCGCCCTGGTCGTTCTGGTGATCTTCATCTTCCTGCGCCGGCTCTGGGCGACGTTTATCCCCGCACTTGCCGTGCCGATTTCCCTGATCGCCACCTTCGGTGTCATGTATCTGTTCGGCTTTTCCATCGACAACATCTCGCTCATGGCCCTGACGCTGTCGGTCGGGCTTGTTGTCGATGACGCCATCGTCATGCTGGAAAACATCGTCCGCCACGTCGAAGAAGATGGCGAAGGCGCATTCGAAGCAGCCCTCAAGGGCTCGCGCGAGATCGGCTTCACCATCATTGCGATTTCGCTCTCGCTCGTCGCCGTGTTCATCCCGGTGCTCCTGATGGGTGGGGTTATCGGCAAGATCTTTTACGAATTCGCCGTCGTGGTCGTCGTCGCCATCTTGGTATCCGCCTTCGTTTCGCTGACCCTGACGCCGATGCTGGCATCGCGGCTGCCGATCGCCTCGCACAGCGATACGGGGCTCGGCGGCGCGCTCGAGCGCGGTTTTGAAGCGGTGCGGCGCGGCTATGACCGCATGCTCAGGCTTTGCTTCCGGTTCCATCCCGTTGTCTTTGCCATCTTCCTCGGAACGGTCGGCATGACCGTCTATCAGCTTCAAACCATGCCCAAGGGCTTCTTTCCGCTCGAAGACATCGGCCAGCTTCAGGTCACCACTCAGGCCCGCGAGGATATCTCGTTCGAGGCGATGAAGGCGCTGCAGGCCAAGGTCGTCGATGTTTTTGCCAAATCGCCCTATGTCGCCCACGTTGCCAGCAATGTCGGCGGCGGCGGTGGCGGCTCCGGTGCGATGAACGCGGCCCGCCTTTTTGTCGAGCTGAAGCCCAAGACAGAGCGTCCGCCCTTGCAGCAGGTGCTTTCCGACCTGCGCCGGCAGCTTGCCCCGATCGCCGGCATCCAGGCCTTCATGTCGCCGGTGCAGAACCTGTCGGTGGGGGCGCGCGGTTCGGCCAGCCAGTATCAGCTCGTGGTCCAGAGTCTCGACCAGAACCTGATGAACCAATGGGCGCAGAAGCTGACTGACGCGATGACGGCCGACAGGGCCGTTTTCGCCGACGTCAGCTCGGACCTGCAGAACAAGGCGCTTCAAGCCAAACTGGTCATCGACCGCGACAAGGCGGCTTCGCTCGGAATCACGGCCGATGTGCTGCGCTCGACGCTTTATGGCGGTTTCGGCACCCAGCAGGTTTCAACCATCTACACGCCGAGCGACAGCTACGATGTGATCATGGAACTCGATCCGAGTGTCGACTGGACACCGGAGCGGCTGGCGCGCATCGAAGTCGCCGGTGCCAACGGCACGCTGATACCTTTGGGCTCCTTCTCGCATGTCGAGCGGAATGCCGGTGCCCTGACCGTCAACCAGCTCGGCCAGCTTCCCGCCGTCACCATCTCCTACAACCTGCCCGACAAGGTCGCCCTTGGCGATAGCATCGCCCAGATCGACAAGCTCAAGGCCGAGATCGGCATGCCGCAGAATGTCGTGACTAGCTTCTACGGCACCGCCAAGACCTTCCAGGATGCCGCCGCCAACCAGGGGCTTTTGATCCTCGGCGCGATCCTGACCATCTATGTCGTGCTCGGCATGCTCTATGAGAGCTTCATCCACCCGCTGACAATTCTTTCCGGCCTGCCGGCGGCGGCTGTCGGCGCGCTTCTTGCGCTGTCCTGGCTTGGCTTCGACCTGTCGGTCATCGCCGTCATCGGGCTTTTGATGCTGATCGGCATCGTCAAGAAGAACGCCATCATGATGATCGACGTCGCGCTCACCTTGCAGCGCGACGGAATGGCGCCGGCACAGGCCATCCACAAGGCCTGCCTGATGCGGTTTCGCCCGATCATGATGACGACATTGGCAGCGATGATGAGCACCTTGCCCATCGCCTTGGGCACCGGCGCAAGTGCCGAGCTGCGCCAGCCGCTGGGCATCGCCGTCGTCGGCGGGCTTGTCGTGTCCCAGACGCTGACCCTGTTCGTCACGCCCGTGCTTTATCTCTACATGGAGCGCCTCGCCGAATGGGTGAGGCCGGCGGCAGTTGGGACAAGACCGGTCGAGCCGAAACCGGCCGAGAATGTCAAGGTGCTCAAGGCCGCGGAGTAGCTGGGCTGAGAAACCCCAGCCCAGCCTTGTGCTTACGCGTAGCGCGACAGTGAAAGATCGGCGACGTCGATTTCGGGACGGGTTCCGCCGATCATGTCGGCGAGCACGCGGCCCGAGCCGCAGGCCATGGTCCAGCCGAGCGTGCCGTGGCCGGTGTTGAGGTAGAAATTGTCGAACCTCGTGCGCCCGATGACTGGCGTGCCATCTGGCGTCATCGGCCGCAAGCCGCTCCAGAAGGTGGCGCGGCTCTGGTCGCCGGCGCCGCCGAACAAATCCTCTACCGAGAACTGCAGCGTTGCCTTGCGCGACGGCGAAAGATCGGTGTTGAAGCCGGCAATCTCGGCCATGCCGCCGACGCGGATGCGGTCCCCGAGGCGGGTGATCGCAATCTTGTAGGTGTCGTCCATGACGGTGGACACCGGCGCGCGCGCCTCGTCGACGATCGGCACGGTGATCGAGTAGCCCTTGACCGGATAGACCGGCACCTTGAGCCCGAGCGGCTTGACGAAAGCCGGCGTGAAGCTGCCGAGCGCGCCGACGAACATGTCGGCCTCGACCTCGCCTTCCGAGGTGCTGACGGCAACGATGCGGTTGCCTTGCTGGCGCAGGCCTTCAAGCTTGACGCCGAAGCGGAACTCGACGCCGAGGCCTTCCGCAAGCTTCGCCAGCTCATTGGTGAACTTGAAGCAGTCGCCGGTCTCGTCATTGGGCAGGCGCAGGCCGCCGGCAACCTTTTCACGCACTGGCGCGAGGCCCGGCTCTGCGGCAACGCAGCCGGCGGCGTCGAGCACCTCGAAAGGCACGCCGTCGCTCTGCAGCACCTCGATGTCCTTGGCCATGCCGTCAAGCTGCTTCTGGTAGCGGAACAGCTGCAGCGTGCCTTGCGTGCGGTGGTCGTACTCGATGCCGGTGTCGTCGCGCAGCGAAATCAGGCAGTCGCGGCTGTATTCGGCAAGACGCACCATGCGGCTCTTGTTGAGCGCGTAACGCGACGATGTGCAGTTGCGCAGCATCGCCGTCACCCAGCGCCAGGTCGAGATGTCGAGCATCGGCTGGATAATCAGTGGCGCGTGCTTCATGAACAGCCACTTCATCGCCTTCTGCGGAATGCCGGGTGCCGCCCAGGGCGAGGCGTAGCCGGGCGAGATCTCGCCGGCATTGCCGAAGCTGGTCTCGAGCGCGGGACCCGACTGGCGGTCGAGCACGGTGACCTTGTGGCCTGCCTTGGCCAGGTAGTAGGCGGAGGTGACGCCGATGACACCGGCACCGAGAATGACTATGCGCATGATTGCCCCTGTGGTTAGCGCGCTGCCGGGCTGAGGTAGCGGCGTCTGTAGCGCCGGCCCAGGCTGGTCAGGATTTCGTAGGAAATGGTGCCGGCGTCTGACGCGATCATTTCAAGCGTCTGGTGCTGGCCGATCAGCTCGACCATGTCGCCGAGCTTGAGCGTGCCGGACGGCAAGGCGGTGACATCGAGGATGATGCTGTCCATCGACACGCGGCCGACGATCGGCAGGCGCACGTCGCCGTAATAGCCAGCGCCCGAATTGCTGAGATGGCGCGGCAGCCCGTCGGCATAGCCGGCGGCGATGGTGGCAAGCCGCATCTCCGACTTGGCGACGAAACTCGCGCCATAACCGATTTCGGTGCCCGCCGGTACGGTGCGCGTCTGCACCACGCCGACCTCGAGCTGTACCACCGGCTGCATCGGGTTGCCGCTCCCGGAATACGGCGCACCGCCATAGAGTGCGATTCCCGGCCGGGCGAGATCGCCGCGATAGTCTTCGCCGAGGAAGATGCCGGCCGAATTGGCAAAAGACAGCTTGGTGTCGGGGAAGCGGGCGCGCACCATGGCCATGCGGGCCAGTTGACGAGCATTGGCGCCATGCGCCGGCTCGTCGCCGCAGGCCAGGTGGCTCATGATGATGTCGACATGGATGCCTTCGAGGCGCGCCGGTTCGGCGAGCAAGATATCGGCCTCTTCACGCTCGAGCCCGAGCCGAGACATGCCGGTGTCGGCCTGGACCGCGGCGGGCAAGGTCGTGCCGCGCGCCTTGGCCGTCGCCGACCAGTTGGCGACCTGGGCGAGCGAATTCAGCACCGGAACAATGCCGAGGTCGGCGCAATCATTCTCGCTGCCAGGCATAAGGCCATTGAGCACCAGGATGCGCGCGTCGGCGCCAAGGTGCGGCTTGAGCCTGACAGCCTCGATGAAATGCGCGACGAAGAAATCGCGGCAACCTGCGTCGTAGAGCACGGGTGCGACCTCCGCCACGCCGAGCCCATAGGCGTCGGCCTTGACTACTGCCGCGGCCTTTCCGGGCGCGGTTAGCCGGCACAGGTGCTCGTAGTTCGCCACAAGCGCTGCCAAGTCGATGGTCAGCACGCCACAAGCCGCACGGCTTTCGATGTCGCTTTGCGCACCCATAGTCATATCAGGAATGGTCCTCACCTAAGTCAGAAGAATACCGCAATGATCGGCTGAAATCTTGCCAATCTGCCGCAGTTTGTGCGAGCAACATTGAATTGGTGAAATTTTCTTCGGCGATTTGAAAGGAAACGCGATGCCCTCTCTGGATGCTATCGACCGTGGCATCATCCGTGCGTTGCGTGCCAATGCGCGCGTCAGCAACGCCAAGCTGGCGGCTGAGGTTGGGCTGTCGGCATCGGCATGCCTGCGGCGGGTGCAATTGCTGGAACAGGAGGGCGTGATCCGTGGCTATACCGCGATCATCGGCAACGCCGCCGCCGACGAGGGCATCGCCGTCATAGTCCAGATCACGCTGGAGCGGCAGACCGAGGAATATTTCAACCGCTTCGAGCTTGCGGTGCGGCGCTATCCCGAGATCAAGGAGTGCTACCTGATGACGGGCGACTCCGACTATTTCCTGCGTGTCGAGGTGGCGAGTGCCGCTGATTTCGAGCGCGTGCACAAGGAAATCCTGTCGGCGCTGCCCGGCCTCGCCCGCATCCATTCGAGCTTTTCGATCCGCAACATCTTGCAGTCGAAACGGCCGAAGGTATCGTGAAGATGGCCGGCGCCGCTTGCGGCGCCGGCTCTATTGTCAGTTTCAGACGGCTGCCTGGGTCACGAACTTGGTGACCAGATAGGCCTCGAGCGCTTCCGAACCGCCTTCCGAACCATAGCCGCTGTCCTTGATACCGCCGAACGGCGTTTCCGGCAGCGCCAGGCCGAGATGGTTGATCGTCAGCATGCCGGTTTCGATCTCGGCACCGAGGTCCGTTACCGTCTTGTTCGACTTGGTGAAGGCGTAGGCCGCAAGCCCGTAGGGCAGGCGGTTGGCCTCGGTCACGACGTCGTCGAAGCTCTTGAACGGCAGCACAAGAGCGACGGGACCAAACGGCTCCTCGTTCATGATGCGCATGTCGGTGCGCAGGCCCGAAAGCACCGTCGGCTCGAAATAGGAGCCCTTGTTGCCGATGCGCTTGCCGCCGGTTTCGAGCTTGGCGCCATCAGCGACGGCTTCATTGATCAGCGTTTCGACGGCCTGCAAACGGCGTTCGTTGACCAGCGGGCCCATGCGGCTGCTGGCGTCGAGACCATCGCCGACCTTCACCGCCTCGGCATGTTCGACGAACTTGCCGAGGAAGCGGTCGTAGGAGCCTTCCTGGATCAGGAAGCGCGTCGGCGACACGCAGACCTGGCCGCCATTGCGGAACTTCGAGGCGGCAAGCGTTGCTGCTGCGGCATCGACATCGGCGTCGTCGAACACCATCGCCGGTGCATGGCCGCCCAGTTCCATCGTCGCGCGCTTCATATGCGTGCCGGCGAGTGCCGCCAGATGCTTGCCGACCGGCACCGAGCCGGTGAACGACACCTTGCGGATCACCGGATGCGGCACGAGGTAGCCGGAAATCTCAGGCGGGTTGCCGTAGACGAGGTTGAGCACGCCATCAGGCAGACCAGCATCCCTAAAGATGTCGCCGAGGCAAGCAGGCGAGGCTGGCGTTTCTTCCGGCGGCTTGACGATGATCGAGCAGCCGGTGGCCAATGCCGCGCCGATTTTGCGCACGGCCTGCGACACCGGGAAGTTCCACGGCGTGAATGCTGCTACCGGACCGACAGGCTCCTTGACGACGAGCTGCTGGATGCCGGAGGCGCGGGCCGGAATGACGCGGCCATAGGTGCGGCGGCCTTCCTCGGCGAACCAATCGAACAGGTCGGCCGACGACAGGATCTCCATCTTGGCTTCGCCAACCGGCTTGCCCTGTTCCTGGGTCATCAGCGCTGCGATCGCGTCGGCGCGTTCGCGCATCAGTTCGGCGGCGCGGCGCAACACCTTGGAGCGCTCGTAGGGCGAAACCTTGCGCCACACCTTGAAGCCGCGTTCGGCGGCGGCGAGTGCCCGGTCGAGATCGCCCTTGCCGGCCGAAGCGACCTTGCCGATCACCTCGTTGGTGGCGGGATTGTAGACGTCGATGGTCTTGCCGCCTTCAGCAGCCGTCCATTTGCCGTCGATGAACAGTTTCACTTCCGGGTACATATTTTGTCCTTGCTGGGTCGTTCGTGAGGATCGGGCAGGGCTTGCGTCGGCGCTGGCCTAGACGCGAGTCTCGGAGCCTTGGCTAGACATAGGTTGGCACAAGCCTTTGTGCCACCAGTTCGGCGATCGCCAGCGACGAGGTCAGTCCCGGGCTTTCGATGCCGAACAGATTGACCAGATTCTTGACGCCATGGGTCTCCGGCCCCTGGATGACGAAATCGGCCGCCGGCTCGCCCGGTGCCGACAGTTTGGGGCGGATGCCGCTATAGGTTGGGCTCAGGCTGCCGTCGGCGAGGTCGGGCCAGTATTTGCGGATCTCGCCATAGAAATGGTCGGCGCGGCGCGGATTGACGCTGTAATCCTTTTCGTCGATCCACTCGACGTCGGGGCCAAAGCGCATGCCGCCATTCAGATCGAGCGTCAGGTGCACACCAAGCCCGCCCGGCTCCGGCACCGGATAGATCAGCCTGGAAAAGGCTGGTTTGCCGGTGACCGAGAAATAATTGCCGCGCGCCAGGTGAAGTTCCGGCACGAATTCTGGACCGAGGCCCTCGAGCCGGCCGGCAAGCGCGTTCGCGCCGAGCCCGGCTGCGTTGACGAAATGGCGGGCGGCGATCTCGTAGTCGCTGCCGGTGCTGCGGTCATGCGTCTGCAGTACGAAACGGTCGGCCTCGACCCGTCCCGACACGATCTCGGTGTTGAGGCTCAGATATGAGCCGCGCTCCTCGGCCTCGCCGAGCAGCGCCAGCATCAGCGCGTGGCTGTCGACGATGCCGGTCGAAGGCGACAGCACGGCGGCAGTGCATGTCAGCCCCGGCTCCATGGCGATCGCTTCGGCAGCGCTCAGCATGACGAGGTCTTCGACGCCGCACGCTTTGGCCTTGTCGATGATGCCGGTTAGCGTCGCCACCTGCTCGGGCAGCGTTGCCACGATCAGCTTGCCGCAGCGCTTGTGGGGAATGTTGCGCTCGGCGGCATAGGCGTAAAGCTTGCCGCGACCGGCAACACACAGCTTAGCCTTCAGGCTGCCTGTGGGATAATAAATGCCGGCGTGGATCACTTCCGAGTTGCGCGAGCTGGTCTCGGTGCCGATGGCATCGGCGGCCTCGATGATGATTGTTTCCATGCCAAGCCGGCTAAATTCGCGTGCCGCCGCCAGGCCGATGACGCCAGCTCCGGCGATGATGCAATCGACAGTGTCCATCTCAGGTAGCACTCCCGGCGGGTTTCAACGCGGCGAGCTGGTCGATGATGAATGAGCTTGCGCCTTTGATATCGTCGACGATGGCGCGTTCGGCCTTGTCGGCGTCGCGGCCTTCGATGGCGGCAAGGATCACATGATGCTGGTCGATCATCGCCCTGCCGCCGTGCTCGTATGAAGCCGCGATCAGCGGCCCCATCTGCAGCCACAGCCGGTTGAGGATGCCGCGCAGCACATTCATGTTGGCGATCTGGGCAAGAGCGAAGTGGAAGGTCTGGTTGAGTTCGAGTGCCGTCGCCCAGTCCTTGGCGGTGATCGCTTGTTCGTTGCGTACGATGAGATCGCGCAGCCGCGCAATATCGTGGGCCTCGGCCTTGAGTGCTGCCTCGCGCGCGGCCAACCCCTCTAGCTTCATCCTGATCTGGCGGATTTCGAGATATCGCTCCAGTGTCATGACAGGCACGCGTACCTCGCGCGCCGATTTCTGCACAAGTGCCTCGTCCTGGATCAGCCGCAGGATAGCGTCGCGCACCGGTGTCACGGAGGTACCGAGCGATTGCGCGAGATCCCGAATGGTCAGCCGCGCGTCGGGCGCAAAGCGCCCCTTGATCAGCGCGTCAGACAGCTGGGCGTAGACAATCTCGCCGAGATTGTCGTGTTCCACCAACTGTAGGCCGAAATTCTCGTTCATCGCTGCTCGATCCTGCCGACAGGCGTGGCCTGCTTGCGGGCCTGCGCTGGCCCTTGACAGTCCTGTGTCGGAAAAACATGATGCATCAAACAGCAAAACTCCAATTTTGCAAGAGCGGCCATGGACTGGCCGGATCGATTGAACGCGGATGGCGCCAAGGCCAGATCGCGTAAAACACCGAGCAGAGGAACTCAGCATGGACAGCCAGCCCAATTCGCCCGAGGCGCGCGACAAGAAATACCATATGCACGCCTACACCAATGCCCGCCGGCATCAGGAAGTCGGCCCGCTGATCATCGAAAAGGGCGACGGCATCTATGTCGAGGACATTTCGGGCAAGCGCTACATCGAGGCGATGTCGGGCCTGTGGAGCGTCGGCGTCGGCTTCTCCGAGCAGCGCCTTGTCGATGCCGCTACCAGGCAGATGTCCAAGCTGCCTTTCTACCACAACTTCACCCACAAGGGTCACTCGCCACTGATCGACCTGGCCGAGAAGCTGGTCACCATGGCGCCGGTGCCGATGAGCAAGGCGTTCTTCACCAATTCCGGATCCGAGGCCAATGACACGGCCATGAAGATGATCTGGTTCCGCTCCAATGCGCTCGGCCAGCCTGAGCGCAAGAAGATCATCTCGCGCAAGCGCGCCTATCACGGCGTCACCATTGCCTCGGCCAGCCTCACCGGCCTGCCCAACAACCACCTGTCCTTCGACCTGCCGATCGCCAATGTGCTGCACACCTCGTCGCCGCATTACTGGCGCGAGGCGCTTGCCGGTGAAACCGAGCAGCAGTTCTCGACCCGCCTCGCCGACGATCTCGAAAAGCTGATCATCGCCGAAGGGCCTGAGACCATCGCTGCCTTCTTCGGCGAGCCGGTCATGGGCGCGGGCGGCGTCGTCGTGCCGCCGGCCGGCTACTGGGAGAAGATCCAGGCCGTTCTGCAGAAATACGACATCCTGCTCGTCGCCGACGAAGTCATCTGCGGTTTTGGCCGTACCGGCAAGATGTTCGGCACCGAGACCTATGCCATGAAGCCTGACATCATGGTCATGTCGAAGCAGATCTCGTCGTCCTACCTGCCGATTTCGGCCATGCTGATCAACGACAAGGTGTTCGAGCCGATCGCCGACGAAAGCAACCGCATCGGCACCTTCGGCCACGGCTTCACCGCCGGCGGCCACCCTGTCGCTGCCGCCGTCGCGATCGAAAACATCAACATCATCGAAGAGCGCAACCTGGTCGACAACGCCCGCGAGGTCGGCGCTCATATGCAAAAGCGCCTGCGCGAGCTGACCTCGCACGACCTCATCGGCGAAGTGCGCGGTGTAGCCCTGATCGGCGCCATGGAACTCGTCACCGACAAGGCAACCAAGGCGCCTTGGGGCAACGTCGGTGCGCTTGGCGGCCTGGTCAACGGCATCCTGCAGCAGAACGGCGTCATCTCCCGCAATATGGGCGATGCGCTGGCCTTCTGCCCGCCGCTGATCATCGACGAAAAGCAGGTCGACACCATCTTCGATGCGGTCGAGCTGTCGCTCGATCAGGCGGCCAAGCAGATCAAGGCCTGATCTCAAGCCATCAAATCAAAACGCCCGCCGGAGCGATCCGGCGGGCGTTTTCGTTCAGTCAGACGGCACAATACTCAAACGTGCTGGCCGCCATTGATGTGGATTTCGGAGCCGGTGACGTAGGACGCCTGGCTTGAGCACAGGAAATAGATGATGTCGGCGACCTCCGACGTCAGGCCGAGCCGGCGCATTGGGATCGTCTCGACGATCTTCTCGGTGCCGGGCGACAGGATCGCGGTGTCGATTTCGCCGGGCGCAATGGCGTTGACGCGAATGCCGTGCGGGCCGAAGTCGGCCGCCATCTCGCGTGTCAGCGCGCCAAGTGCTGCCTTGGATGTCGCATAGGCCGTGCCGGCGAAAGGATGAACGCGGGTTCCGGCGATGGACGTCACATTGACCACCGAGCCCTTTGCCGCAGCCAACTCCTTGAACAGGCCACGCGCCAGCATGATCGGCGCCAGCAAATTGACCTGGTACACGTCGCGCCAGACATGCATCGGCGTGTCGATCGAGTTCATCCGGCCGCCGCCTTGGTGCTTGGGCGAGATGCCGGCATTGTTGACCAGCGCGTGCAGCATGCCGCCTTCTTTTTCCAGCCGCTGGCGGATTTCCGAGACAGCGCTGCCGACATCGCCCTGGTCGGCGAGGTCGACCTTGATGTGGTCTTCCGGGCCGGCCGGCCACGGGCAGTCATCGGAAAATGCCTGGCGCGAGCAGGTGATGACGCGCCAGCCTTCGCGCGAAAAGCGCTTCACTGTCGCATGGCCGATGCCACGGCTGGCTCCGGTCAATACGATCGTCTTTCGCCCTTCGGTTTTCTCGGCCATTTCATCCTCATTGCAAGCTTGAAGCGTATGTAGCGGATGCATCCTGCCATTGCGAGGGGGCGCGACGAATGGCGGTGGCTTTCAGCCGCGCTCGCTGGCTGCTTCGCGGATCGTCTTGAGCAGGATCGAAAACGCGGGCGAGGGCTGCGTGTCGGTGCGCATGGTCAGCCCCACCGGCCCGCGCGTCTCCGAGGTGTCGACCGGCAGCATCTTCAGCGTGCCGGCCTTGATGTCGTCGCTGACGACGCCGTGCGAGATGATCCACACCGCATCGCTCTGGCGCACGAAGGCGCGGCCGAAGGCATCCGAGACCGTCTCGATCTCGGTCGGGATGGAGGCGACGCCATTGGTGATGAAGAAGCGCTCGACGAAGGGCCGGATGATCGAGCCGCGTGTCGGCATCAACAGCGGAAATTCGCCCAGCCGCTCGAACACGTCCTGGTCCGCCTTGAGCAGGGGATGGCCGGCACGCACAACAAACACCACCTGCTCGGAATAAAGGTGCTCGAAGAAGAAGCCGGTCATCTTTTCCGGTGCCGCCAGGCGCCCGACAACGAGGTCGAGTTCGCCGAGCCTGAGCTGTTCGAGCAAGACCGCGTTTTCTCCGGTGACGATCTTGATCGTGCCGCCGGTATTTTCGCTGAGGAACAGGCTCATCGCGCGCGGCATGATATGCGCTGAAACCGTCGGCAGCGCGCCGATGCGGATCGGCGGAGCACCTTCGGCGCGGGAGTTGGCAACTGAATCGATGCCTTGCCTCAGTGCTGTGATCGCCATGCCAGCATGCTGCATGAACACTTCGCCCGAGCGCGTGATCTTGATGCCGCGCCCGTCGCGCTCGAACACGGAAACGCCGAGCGCTTCTTCCAGCTCGCGGATCGTCTTGGTCACCGCCGGCTGGCTGACATTGAGCAGCCCGGCCGCCTTGACCACGCTTTTCTGGCGCGCGACTTCTAGGAACGTCTGGAGGTGGCGGAACCTGACACGGCTTTCGATCATAGGTTTTTCATAACCCAGGAGTTAAGAGAAGGCCACAAAATATCATTTTACCAAACCAAATAACTCATCCACTGTCATCACGAGGAGAAATCGAGTGCAGTTCACAGACATCCGCGGCATCACGCTGCACCACCAGCTCATCGGCGGACCCGCAAACAAGCCGGTCATCGTCTTCGCCAATTCGCTGGGCACCGATTTCCGCATCTGGCGCGACGTCATCGTCCGGCTTGCAGGCGACTTTCCTATCGTCACCTATGACAAGCGCGGCCATGGCCTTTCAGACATGGGCACGGCTCCCTATTCGATGGACGATCACGTCGGTGATCTCGAAGGCCTGCTCGATCATCTCAAGGTCAAGAACGCGATCATCTGCGGCCTGTCGGTCGGCGGGCTGATCGCGCAGGGCCTTTACGCCAAGCGCCCCGACCTGGTGAGCGCGCTCATCCTTTGCGACACCGCCCACAAGATCGGCACGACCGAATCCTGGAACACCCGCATCGCCGCTGTCGAAAAAGACGGCATCGCCTCCATCGCCGATGGCGTCCTCAAGCTCTGGTTCACACCGGAATTCCATGAAAAGCGCAGCACCGACCTGATCGGCTACCGCAACATGCTGGTGCGCCAGCCGCTCGCCGGCTACGCCGGAACTTGTGCGGCGCTACGCGACGCCGACTACACTGAAGCCGCCAAGGCGATATCAGTGCCAACCCTTTGCGTCGTCGGCGACCAGGACGGCTCGACCCCGCCGGCACTGGTGCGCTCCATGGCCGATCTCATCCCCGGTTCGCGTTTCAAGATCATCGACGGCGCCGGCCATATCCCTTGCATCGAACAGCCCGAAACGCTGACCACCCTGATCCAGCGCTTCGTTGCCCGCCTTCCACTGGAGTGAACTGACAATGAACCCATCGGCGCCAGCCTCGACCAGGTATCGCGAAGGTCTCGCCGTCCGACGCTCCGTGCTCGGCGATGCCCATGTCGACCGCGCCGAAACGGCCTCGACCGATTTCGACCGGCCGTTCCAGGAGCTCATCACCGAGGCCGCCTGGGGCACGGTGTGGGCGCGTCCGACCTGGAGCAAGCGTGAGCGTTCGATGGTCACGCTGGCGCTGCTGGCAGCCCTTGGCCATGACGAGGAAGTGGCGATGCATGTGCGCGCCACCGTCAACACCGGGGCTTCGCGCGAAGACATCTGCGAAGCCTTCCTGCATGTGGCGATCTATGCCGGCGTGCCGGCAGCCAACCGCGCCATCAAGATCGCCAAGCATGTCTTTGCCGAAATGGATGCAGGCAAGTCCGATGACCACTGACCCCACCTCGAACCGCAAGCCCGAGACGGGCGCCTTCTTCCAGCGCGACCGCGACTGGCACCCGCCGGCTTTCACCCCGACCTACAAGACCTCGGTGCTGCGCTCGCCACAAAAGGCGCTGCTATCGCTAGATAACACCATTTCCGAGATCACCGGTCCGGTCTTCGGCCACAACATGCTGGGCGAGCTCGACAACGACCTGATCCATAATTTCGCCAAGCCCGGCGAGAGCGCCATTGGCGAACGCATCATCGTTTATGGCCGCGTGCTCGACGAGCGTGGCAGGGGTGTGCCGGGTGCCTTGCTCGAGTTCTGGCAGGCCAATGCCGGCGGCCGCTACCGCCACAAGAAGGAGGGCTACATCGCCGCCCTCGACCCGAATTTCGGTGGCTGCGGGCGTGCCATCACCGACGAGGACGGCTCCTACGCCTTCCGCACCATCAAGCCCGGCCCCTATCCCTGGCCGAACGGCGTCAATGACTGGCGCCCGGCGCACATCCATTTCTCGGTTTTCGGCCACGGCTTTGCCCAACGCCTGATCACCCAGATGTATTTCGAAGGCGACCCGATGATCTGGCAGTGCCCGATCGTCAGGACCATCCCCGACCGCGCGGCAATCGAGATGCTGGTTGCAGCGCTCGACATGCAGGCGACGATCCCGATGGACGCGCGCGCCTACAAATTCGACATCGTTTTGCGCGGCCGCCGTTCGTCGCTGTTTGAAAACCGCCTGGAGGGCAACTGATGGTTCAGGCTCTCAACCGGCTCAAGGAAAGCCCCTCGCAGACCGCAGGTCCTTATGTCCATATCGGCCTGACACCCAATTTCTGCGGCATCCCGGTCGTCTTTGAAAAAGACCTCGGCACCGAAATGGTCAACCCCAAGACCAAGGGCGAGCGCATCACCGTGCGCGCCCGTGTGCTCGACGGAACCGGCACCCCGCTCAAGGACGCGCTGATCGAGATATGGCAGGCGGATGCCGCTGGTCTCTACAATTCGCCGTCCGAATTGCGCGGTCCAGCCGACTCTAATTTCACCGGCTGGGGCCGCAAGGCGACCGACATGGTTTCGGGCGAATGTGTCTTCGAAACCATCAAGCCCGGTCGCGCGCCGTTCAAGGACGGCCGGCTGATGGCGCCGCACATCAGCTTTTGGATCGTCGCGCGGGGCATCAATCTCGGCCTCAACACACGCATGTATTTTGCCGACGAAGAACAGGCCAATGCAGAAGATCCTGTGCTCGCCCGCATCGAGCACCGTCAACGCGTGGCTACCCTCATCGCCGCGCGCGAGGGCGATGCCTATGTCTTCGACATCCACCTCCAGGGCGACAAGGAGACCGTGTTCCTTGACATCTAGATCATGACAGTTTCGCCATTCGATCACCCCTATCTGTCAGGCTTGCTCGGCGACGAGGAGGCATCGCGCCAGTTTTCCGTGGAAACGGAAGTGGTGGCGATGGTGGCGTTTGAGCGTGCGCTTGCCGAGGCGGAAGCTGTCGAAGGCGTGATCAGCAGCGATGCTGCCGCGGCGATCGTCTCGGCGCTAGCTTCGTTTGTGCCTGACGTACCCGCGCTCAAGGACGGCGTTGCTCGTGACGGCGTCGTCGTGCCCGAACTTGTGCGCCAGCTGCGTTTGGCAGTCGGCAAGCCGCATGGTGAAAAAGTCCATTTCGGCGCCACCAGCCAGGATGTCATCGACACGGCGTTGGTGCTGCGGTTGAAGGTCATTATAGAGCGGCTTGACGATCAGCTCGCCGAAGTCACTGCGAAACTTTCCGCCCTCGAGGCAAAATTCGGCACCCGCCCGATGATGGGCCGCACCCGCATGCAGGCAGCGATCGAAATCATCGTTGCCGACCGCATCCGCGCCTGGCGTGAACCTCTCGAACGCAATCGCGCCCGGCTTGCAGCGATCCGCTCGGAACTTCTCGTCGTCCAGTTCGGTGGTGCCGCCGGCACGCTGGAAAAGCTTGGCGACAAAGCGGTCGCCGTGCGCCAGGCGCTGGCGCAAAAGCTCGGCCTCAACGACGTTCCGCAATGGCACAGCCAGCGCGATCGGCTCGCCGATTTCGCGAGCCTGCTGTCGCTGATCAGCGGCAGCCTTGGCAAATTCGGCCAGGACATCGCGTTGATGGCGCAGGACGGCTCGGAGATTTCGCTCAGCGGCGGCGGTGGCTCGTCGGCCATGCCGCACAAGCAAAACCCGGTTGCGGCCGAAGCGCTGGTCACGCTCGCGCGCTTCAATGCCACCCAGCTTTCTGGAATGCATCAGGCGCTGGTGCATGAGCAGGAGCGTTCGGGCGCGGCCTGGACGCTGGAATGGCTGCTCCTGCCGCAGATGGTGGTGGCAACCGCAGCCTCTCTACGGTTGGCCAATACGCTCGCCGGACAGATCGAAACGATGGGCGCCAAGGCGGGCATCTAGCCCAAGGCGCAGGCAACCAAGCGCCTGACCGACAGCTGGCCGAGACGGCCACGCTACGGATGGGCAGCGCGGCAAGAAGGACAACAAATGCGTACGCAAGTGGTCATCATCGGCTCGGGCCCCTCGGGGCTTCTGCTTGGACAGCTGCTCGCCAACAGCGGCATCGACAACGTCATCTTGGAGCGCGTCGACCGAGATTATGTGCTCGGCCGCGTCCGTGCCGGCGTTTTGGAGCAAGGCATGGTCGACCTGCTCGACGAGGCGGGTGCGGGCGCGCGCATGCATGCCGAGGGCTTGCCGCACGATGGCATCTCGCTTGCCTTCGACAGTCGGCTTCACCGCATCGATCTCGCTCAGCTTACCGGCGGCAAGCGCGTCATGGTCTACGGCCAGACCGAGGTGACGCACGACCTGATGGACAAGCGCGAGGCTGAAGGCCTGACCACCATCTACGACGCCAAGAACGTTACGCCGCAGGGTTTTGACAACGACGCACCCTTCGTCACCTATGAGAAGGATGGTACCACCCATCGCATCGATTGCGACTTCATCGCCGGCTGCGACGGCTTCCATGGCGTCAGCCGCAAGTCGGTGCCGGAAGGCGCGATCAAGACCTATGAGCGTGCTTATCCGTTCGGCTGGCTTGGCATTTTGGCCGAGGTGCCGCCGGCCGATCACGAGCTGATCTATGCCAATCATCCCAGGGGTTTCGCGCTGTGTTCGATGCGCTCGACCCACCGCAGCCGCTACTATGTGCAGTGCCCGCTCGACGACAAGGTCGAGGACTGGAGCGACGAGCGCTTCTGGGACGAGCTTCGCCGCCGCCTGCCGCCGGAGGCTGCAGCACGCGTCGTCACCGGCCCGTCCTTTGAGAAGTCGATCGCCCCTCTGCGCTCCTTCGTCGCCGAGCCGATGCGCTTTGGCCGCATGTTCCTCGTCGGCGACGCCGCCCACATCGTGCCGCCGACAGGCGCCAAGGGCCTCAATCTCGCTGCCAGCGACGTGCGTTATCTCTATTGGGGTCTGCGTGAGTTCTACCAGGACAAGTCGAGCGCAGGCATCGATGTCTACTCGGCGCGGGCTTTGTCGCGCGTCTGGAAGGCAGTGCGTTTTTCCTGGTGGATGACCACCATGCTGCACCGTTTCCCCGACACCGACGACTTTGGCCAGCGTATCCAGGAAGCGGAGCTGGACTATCTCGTCCACTCGCAGGCAGCGTCCGCCTCGCTTGCCGAAAACTATGTCGGACTGCCTTACTGATCTACAAAGGAAACGAGTAAATCACATATCCGTCAGGTTATAGGATGCGCGTTTCTTTTCATTTTACATTACCGTTTCGAGCATGACACTTGGCACGATACGGAGAAACCGAGACCGGCGCGCCCGACTGTGCCGGCTCGACCATGTGGAGGAAAAATTGAAGAAGTCTGTTTTGGCCGCGCTTGCGGTTTTGGCGCTTTCGAGCGCCGCCTTTGCCGACACCGTCAAGGTTGGCGTCGTTGGTCCTTTCTCCGGCCCGTTTGCCATCCAGGGCAAGAATTTCAAGGCCGGCATCGACGCCTGGATGGCGCTGAACGGCTCGAAGGTCGGCGACAGCGACATCGAGATCGTCTACCGCGACTTGCCAGCCGCCGATCCGGCACAGTCCAAGGCGCTGGCCCAGGAACTGGTCGTCAAGGAAGGCGTGCAGTATCTCGCCGGCTTCTACTTCACCCCCGATGCCATGGCGGTGACCCCGCTGCTCGAGCAGGCCAATGTGCCGCTGGTCGTCATGAACGCCGCCACTTCGGCGATCGTCACCAAGAGCCCGCTGATCGTGCGCACCTCCTTCACTACCTGGCAGACCTCGGCGCCGATGGCCAAGGTCGCCAAAGAACGCGGCGTCAAGAAGGTCATCACCGTGGTCTCCGACTACGGCCCGGGCGTCGATTCCGAAAACGCCTTCAAGACCACCTTCACCGCCGAAGGCGGCGAGGTCGTCGATTCCATTCGCTTGCCGCTGTCGACCAACGACTTCAGCCCGATCATGCAGCGCGTCAAGGATTCCGGCGCCGATGCCGTGTTCGCCTTCCTGCCGTCGGGCCCGACCACACTCGGCTTCGTCAAGGCCTACAACGAAAACGGCCTGGCAAAAGCCGGCATCCAATTCCTGGCACCCGGCGACCTGACCCAGGAGTCCGACCTGCCGGCACTCGGCCAGGCGGCCGAAGGCCTGCTGACGACCTTCCACTATGCCGTCTCGCATGACTCGGCTGAAAACAAGAAGTTCGTCGAGGCAGCCCACAAGGCGATCGGCAACCCGGCCGAGCTGTCGTTCCCCTCGGTCGGTGCTTATGACGGCATGCACGTCATCTACAAGATGATCGAGGCGACCGGTGGCAAGCAGGACGCCCAGAAGGCGGTCGATGCCGTCAAGGGCCTTGCCTGGGAAAGCCCGCGCGGTCCGGTTTCGATTGATCCCGAGACCCGTCACATGACGCAGAACATCTATCTGCGCGAGGTCGCCAAGGCCGCTGATGGCACCTACTACAACAAGGAAATCGCGACCTTCGAAAAGCAGGGCGACCCCGGCCTTGCGGCTGCGAAGTAACAGCGTTACGCCAACGACAGAGCCCGGACGCCACCTCGGCTTCCGGGCTGCTGCTGGATAAAACGATGCAAACCGTTTTCAGTGTTGGGATCGACGCCCTTGCCTATGGCATGGTGCTGTTCGTCATCTCGATTGGACTTTCGGTGACCATGGGCTTGATGCGCGTGGTCAACCTCGCCCATGGCGCATTCGCCATGATCGGCGGCTATATCGCCTCTTATGCCACCCAAACGCTCGGCTTCGGCTATGGCGTCGCGATCCTTGTTGCGGTGGTGGGCACGATCATCATTGCCATTCCGGTCGAGCGGTTTCTCTACCGCCGCATCTATGGCGCGCCTGAACTCACCCAGGTGCTGATGACCATCGGCATCACCTTCTGCGTCATCGGCATCGCCAACTATGTCTTTGGTCCGACGCTGAAGACAATTCCTTTGCCCGAAACGCTGCGCGGCCCGGTCGATCTCGGCTTCCGCTCGATTGCTGCCCACAAGCTGTTTGCCATCGCGTGCGGCGTAGCCGTGGCTGGCGCGCTGTGGTTCCTGATCGAAAAGACATCCTTCGGCGTCAAGCTGCGCGCCTCGGTCGACAATGCCGCAATGGCAGCGTCGCTCGGCGTGCGCACCAAGATCGTCTACGCCGTGAGCTTCGCGGTCGCTGTCGGCCTTGCCGCCTTTGGTGGCATCGTCGGTGCCGAGCTTCTGCCGATCGAGCCCTATTACGCGCTGCGCTACATGGTCACTTTCCTGGTCGTCGTCTCGGTCGGCGGCGCTGGCTCCATCCCCGGCGCGCTGCTCGCCTGCCTGCTGCTTGGCGCCATCGACACCACCGGTCGTTATCTTCTGCCGGAATATGGCGAGTTCTTCTTCTACCTCGCTGTCATTGCCATCGTCTGCGTCTTCCCGCGCGGCCTTTTGGGCAGGAGCAAGTAGATGGCAGCCATCGAAAACACCGCCGCTGCCAAGCCTGCCGCGGCGCGCCCGAACTGGCTGATGCGTGACCTCATCGGTCTCGCTGTCATCCTGGCCTTCGCCGCCATCGGCTATTTCCTGTTCCCCAACAATCTGGCCCTGCTGACGCGCATCTTGGGCGTCGCACTGCTGGTCCTGTCGATCGACCTCGTCACCGGCTTCTGCGGCGTCGCCACGCTTGGCCACGCCGCGCTGTTCGGCGCCGGCGCTTATGCCTCGGGCATCGCGGCGGTTCATTTCGGCATCACCGACCCGCTGTTGATGGTCGTCGTCGGCGCCATCGGCGGTGCGCTCGCCGGCATCGTCTCCGGTGCCGTCATCCTGCGCGGCCATGGGCTCGCGCAGCTGGTGCTATCCATCGCCGTCGTCCACCTGTTCCACGAGGCCGCCAACAAGGCCTCTGCCTACACCGGTGGCAGCGACGGTCTGTCGGGCATCTCACCCGACCCGATCTTCGGCATGTTCGCCTTCGATCTCTGGGGCCGCACCGCCTACGGTTTCGCCGTGGCGCTGGTGGTCATCACGTTTATCGTGCTGCGCCTGATCACCCGCTCGCCCTTCGGCATGCTTTGCCGTGGCATCAAGGAAGACCCGATCCGCATCCGCGCCATGGGTGCATCGGTGCAAGGCACGCTGCTCAAGATGTATGTCATCTCGGGTGCTGTCGCCGGCGTCGGTGGCGCGCTCAACGCCATTTCCACCCAGGTTGTCGGTCTCGACTCGCTCAGCTTCACGCTGTCTGCCGAGGCGCTGGTCATGCTGGTGCTTGGCGGTACGGGTTCGCTCTATGGCGCGCTCATCGGCACCGTCAGCTTCATGTGGTTCGAGGACTTCGTCTCCGCCGCCAATCCGTTCCATTGGCTCACCATCGTTGGTGCCTTGCTGATCGCGGTCGTGCTGTTTGCGCCGCGCGGCCTCTACGGCACGGCGCTCACGCTGCTCGATCGTTTCAAAGGTGACGGCAAATGAGTGCGGTCTTCCAGGTCGAAAACCTGAAAAAATCCTTCGGCGGCCTCGCCGTCACGCAGGACGTGTCGATCACCATGAACCCCGGCGACCGGGTGGCGCTGATCGGCCCCAACGGCGCCGGCAAAACCACCTTCGTCAATCTGGTCACCGGCCATCTGGAACCCGATTCCGGCAAGGTCATGCTCGGCGGCAACGATGTCACGGCCCTTGGCCCGACGCCGCGTGTGCGCCAGGGCCTCGTGCGATCGTTCCAGGTCACGCGCCTGTTTCCCGACATGACGCCGGAAGAACATCTTGCACTTGCCGTCATGCAGCGCGCCGGTCGCACCGGCCGCATCTTTGGCCATTACCAGTCGATGCCCGATGTCCTGGCCGAGGTCGCCGAGCTGTTGCGCACGCTCGGCCTCGACCACATCGCCACCCGCAAGGTCTCGGAGATCGCCTACGGCCAGCAGCGCCTGCTCGAAATCGCTTTGGCGCTTGCGCTCAAGCCCAAGGTTCTGCTGCTCGACGAACCTGCCGCCGGCGTGCCGCAAAGCGATACGCCGCGCATCGAAGCCGCCCTTGCCGGACTGCCATCCGACCTTGCCGTGCTGATGATCGAGCACGACATGGATCTCGTTTTCCGCTTCGCCAAGCGTGTCATCGTTCTCGCCGCCGGCGCCATCATTTTCGATGGTTCGCCTGAGGACGTCACCAAGGACGCGCGTGTGCGCGAAGCCTATCTCGGAAGCTACGCCAATGACCGCAGCGCCGCTTGAAGTCAAAGACCTGAGCGCCGGCTACGGCCCGACGCGGGTGCTGGAGGGCATCAGCTTCTCCGTGCCAGCCGGTTCGCGGCTTGCGGTGCTTGGACGCAATGGCATGGGCAAGACGACGCTGCTTGCCACCATCGCCGGCCAGACCAAGCGCTATGGCGGCTCGATCCGCCTCGGCGGCACCGACATGAGCAGCCAGGAAAGCTCGGCGCGCGCCCGCAGCGGCCTCGGCTACGTGCCGCAGGCGCGCTGCATCTTCCCTTCGCTCACCGTCGAGGAGAACCTCTTCGTCGGCCTCAAGGGCCGCGACCGTTCGGCCATCGAAGAAGCCTACGACATGTTCCCGCGACTCAAGGAGCGGCGCAAGAACCTTGGGTCCCAGCTTTCCGGTGGTGAGCAGCAGATGCTGTCGACCGCCCGCAGCATCCTCGGCCGCCCGACCGTGCTGTTGCTCGACGAGCCGCTGGAAGGCCTGGCCCCTGTCATCTGCGAAGAGCTGATGGCGGCGTTTTCGAAGCTCGCCTCAGGCGGCGACATGACCGTCGTCCTGGTCGAACAGCGCATCCAGAGCGCGCTCGATTTCGCCGACCACGCCATCATTCTGGAGCGTGGCCGCGTGGCCTGGTCGGGCACGCCCGTCGAGCTTTCCGCCCAGCCGGACGTCGTCGAGCGTCTGCTCGGCGTCGGCGGCCTGCACTGATCCGAGGGCCGGCTTATGCAGCCGGGGCCTCTGCGGGTTCCCTGTGGGGTGCGTTTTCCGCCGGTTCCTCAAGCCTGAACCAGGCGACATAGAGGGCTGGCAAAAACAGCAGCGTGATCGCCGTTCCCGCCAGGATGCCGCCCATCATCGCATAGGCCATTGGCGCCCAGAACACCTCGCGCGCGATCGGGATCAGCGCAAGGCTTGCGGCGGCGGCTGTCAGCGCGATGGGTCGCATGCGGTGCTCCGATGCCTCGATCACCGCGTGCCAGCGGTCGGTGCCCGCCGCGATCAGCTCCTCGATCTGCACGATCAGGATCACCGAATTGCGGATCAGGATGCCGACCAGCGCGAGCACCCCCAGTACCGCCACGAAGCCCATGGGTTGCCCGGTCGGCACTAGTGCCGCCACCACGCCGATCAGGCCCAGCGGTGCGACAGCCACGACCAGGAACAACCGCTGGAAGCTTTGCAGCTGGATCATCAAGACGGTTGCCATGATAAACAGCATGATTGGCACCACGGCGATGATCGGCCCCTGGCTTTTGGCGCTTTCTTCGACGGTGCCGCCGGTCGCGACCGCATAGCCAGCCGGCAGCTTGGCATTGAACGCGTCGATCGTCGGTTTCAGCTCGGCAACGACGGTGGCGGGCAGCGTGTTGCCGACCAGCCCGGCCTTGATCGTGATCGTCGGCATCCGGCTGCGCCGCGCGACTGTCGGCTGTTCGATCTCGTAGCGGACGTCGGCGACGGTGGCGAGCGGGATCGCCTCGCCGTTTCCGGTCGGTATCTGCAGGTTGCGTAGCGTCTCGATCGAGCCGCGTTCGTCCTCGCCCGCCCGCACCACCACGTTGATCAGATAGGTTGCGTCGCGCACCTGGGTGATGGCCACGCCGCCGACAACGCCGTTCATCGCGCTGGCGATGTCCTGCGATGTGATGCCGAGCTGGCGCGCCTTGTCCTGCAGCACATCGACCTTGAGCACGCGCGAAGGCTCGTTCCAGTCGAAGCTAGGCGCTTGCAGCTTCGGATTGGCTGAGATCTGCCCAGCAAGCTGCTGCGACAGCGCGCGTACCGTCTGAATGTCGGGACCGCTGACGCGATACTGTACCGGCCGTCCCACGGGCGGGCCGAGTTCCAGCGTCTTGACGAAGGCGTCGGTTCCCACGAACTGCTCGCGCAGGATCTTTTCGAGCACAGGCTGTACCCGGTGCCGCGCTTCGAGGTCCTTGGTGACGATGACGGTCTGGCCGAAATAGGGATTGGCCGGCTGTACGTCATAGGCCAGCACGAAACGCACCGCGCCCTGGCCGATATAGGAACTCCAGTGGTCGATATCGGCATTGCCCTTGAGGGCGATCTGCTCGAAGCGCTCCATCTGGGCGCGCGTCTCGGCAATCGAGCTGTTTTGCGGCAGGTTCCAGTCGACGATCAGCTCCGGACGATCCGACGGCGGAAAGAACTGCTGCTGCACGAATGTCAGCCCGAATACCGACGCGGCAAACAGCGCGATGGTGGCGAAGATGGTGATCCAGTGACGGCGCACCGCAAGATGCAGCAGATGCGAAAAGCCGGCTGCGACGCGGCCCGGCCGCTCGTCGTGCTTCTTCATCGTCGCCGGCAGGAGCGTGACGCCGAGCAGCGGGGCAAACAGCACTGCAACGATCCACGACAGCAGCAACGACACGGCGATGACCACGAACAGCGTGTAGGTGTATTCGCCCGCCGCGCTTGTATTCAGCCCGATGGGGATGAAGCCCGCCACCGTCACCAGCGTTCCCGTCAGCATCGGAAACGCCGTCGAGGTGTACACGTAGGTCGCGGCTTTTCTCAGTGAATCGCCCACCTCCAGCCGCGCCACCATCATCTCGACCGCGATCATCGCATCGTCGACCAGAAGCCCGAGCGCGATGATCAATGCGCCGAGCGAAATGCGCTGCAGCGAAATGCCCATATAGGCCATGACCAGGAAGGTGATCGCCAGCACCAGCGGGATCGATAGCGCGACAACGAAACCGGCGCGCATGCCAAGGCTGACAAAGGAGACGGCGAGCACGATTGCCACGGCCTCGAAAAGCGCCCGGGTAAAGCCCGACACGGCTTGTTCGACGATCACCGGCTGGTCAGCCACGAGATGCACGCCGACGCCGATCGGCAGGTCGCCGATCACCTCGTCCATCACCTTCGCCAGCTCAGCGCCGAAATCGAGAAGGTTGGCGTTCGGCTTCATGCCGATGGCGAGTGCGATCGCCGGTTCGCCATTGACGCGAAACAGCGAGCTCGGCGGATCGACATAGCCGCGGCTGATGGTGGCTACGTCGCTGAGTCGGAAAAAGCGGTCATTGACCCTGAGATTGATCGCCCGCAGGCTCTCTTCCGAGGTGAACTGGCCGCCGACGCGCACGGCGATCCGCTCCGGCCCGGCCTGGATCACGCCAGACGGCGACACCGCATTCTGCGCCTGCAGGCTCTCGACGACGGCCTGCTGGTCGAGGCCCAGCGCCGCGATCTGCTTGGTGGAGAATTCGAGATAGATGACCTCGTCCTGTTCACCGACAAGTTCCACCTTGCCGGCATTGGGAATGCTGAGGACGCGCGTGCGCACCGTCTCGACATAGTCGCGCAGCTGGCGCATCGACAGCCCGTCGGCGGTGAAGGCATAGATGTTGCCGAACACGTCGCCGAAGCGGTCGTTGAAGAACGGGCCTTGCACCCCTTGCGGGAACTGCGACCTGATGTCGTTGATCATGTTGCGCACTTCCACCCAGGTGGGGGTGACGTCGCGCGCCTTGGTGGTCGGCTTGAGATTGACGAAGATGAGGGTCTGGCCGGCGGTGGTCACGCTGCGGCTGTAGTCGAGGCTTTCGAGTTCCTCGAGCTTCTTTTCGATCCGGTCGGTCACCTGCCTGGTGGTCTCTTCGACCGAGGCGCCGGGCCAATTGGCCTGGATCAGCATCGTCTTGATGGTGAAGCTGGGGTCTTCCTCGCGGCCGAGATTCAGATAGGCGAAAATGCCTGCGATCGTGAAGATCAGCATGAAGTACCAGACCAATGAACGATGGTTCAGCGCCCAGTCGGAAAGATTGAAACCCTTCACGCTATGCCCCTTCCGGAATACTGACCTTCTGGCCCTCTGCGAGACTGTTCACGCCTGCCGTCACGACCCGAGTCCCTGGCTCGATGCCGTTCAGCGTGAAGCTCAACCCTTGCTTTGCCTCTACCTGAACGCCATGCAGGCTGACTGTCGATGCCGTCGGGTCGACCACCCAGACAAATTGCTTCCCGTCTCGTTCAAGCAGTGCCGAAAGTGGCAACTCGATCGTCTCTCCCACTCGCGATACCTTTGTTGCCGTCACCGTCGCGCCGAGCCGGAAGGCGACCGGTGGCGCGTCCAATGCCAGCCGCACCCGCCGCGTTCGTGTCGCTGCGTCGGCCTGCGGCGCGATCTCGCGGATGCGTCCGGTGGTGCGCAGCGACGGCAGCGTCTGCAATGCCACCTCGAATTCATCGCCGTTCTTGAGTGTGGCGGCCAGTTGGTCAGGTATGTCGACCACGGCCTCGCGCGCGTCCGAGCGCGCTACGGTCAACACCATCTGGCCCGGCGAAACCGTCTGGCCGACCTCGGCGCCTGTTGCCGTCACGATGCCGTCGAAGTCCGAAAACAGCCTGGCATAGCCGAGCTGCTCGTCTGTCTTGGCCAAGGCAGCACGCGCCCGCTCGACATTGGCTGACGCGGAATCAAGCGCCTGCTTGGCGGAATCATAGACGGCTTGCGATGTGTTGGCCTGGGCGAGCAGCGCGCGCTGGCGCTCTTCGCTGGCGGCGGCGTTGGCAAATTGCGCTTCCGCCGTCGACAGGTCGGCGCGCGCGGCCTGCGATGCCAGCTCAAGCGAAAGCGGATCGATGGCCGCAAGGGTCGTTCCCTTGGTCACCTGGTCGCCGACGCTGGCATCGCGTGCCACCAACCGCCCGAGCAGGCGAAAGGCGAGCTCCGCGGAAAATTGGGGCTGGATCGTGCCGGCAAATCCTTGCGGTGTGTGTGCCTGCGGCTGGACCACTCGCGACAGCACAGGCCGGATAACTTCCTTGGGTGCCGGCTGCTCCTGGCTGCAGCCGGCGAACGCCAGCATGGCCATCATGCCGAAGGGCGCGAAGGACTTCATGGCGCGACCTCCACGACCTGGCCGGGGCTTAGAAGCTGGCCTCCTTGCGCGACCACGGTTTGTCCTATTTTCAGCCCCTTGGCGACGACCACGATGCCGGATGCGAATTGCTGCACCTCGATGGGCACCATCGTCACCGCCTTGGTAGCGGGGTCTATGGTCCAAACGGCAGGCGTGCCGCGGTCGGACATGAGCGACTGCCACGGCAGCACGATCGATGGCTCGGGTTCGGACACGATGGTGCCTGTGATGGCGGCTCCCAGCGGCATTTCGGCCGGCGTGTTGGGTACCGCGATCTTGACACGGATCGACCCGGATGCGGGATCGACCGCGGGCGAGACCTCCCGCACCTGGCCCGCCGCCTCGATCTTGGGGTTGGAAATGAGCGAGATCTGCACCGCCGGCGCCACCGGGTTCCGAGCCACCAGCGCCTCGTCGACGTTGAACACGGCGTCGCGGTCGCCATCCTCAGCAACGGTGAAGACCGTCTGGGCTGCCTGCACCACCTGGCCGACTTCGATTGTTCGCGCCGTCACCACGCCGTCGGCGCTGGCCTTGAGCTCGGTGTAGGTCAGCCGGTCCTGGGCGTTTGCGAGCTGGCTTTCTGCCGATTGCACGCCGCCCTGGGCAACGCGCTGCGCCTGGTCGGCCTGGTCGTAGTCGCGCCGCGTTGTGAAGCCTTGCGCAAGCAGGGTCTTTTGGCGATCGAAGGCCGCCGAGGCCTGGCGCAACTGCGCCTGCGCCGCATAGAGGCTCGCCTGGGCTGCCCTCACATCCGACTCCTGCTCCTGCGGGTCGAGCTTGGCCAGCACCTCGCCTTTTGTCACCCGCTGGCCGACGTCGATACTGCGTACTGCAACGCGGCCACCGACCTGGAACGACAGGTTGTTGAGGGTACGCGCGGCAATGACGCCGGTCAGCGACGTGGCTGGCGCGAAATCGGACAGCTTCACTTCGACGGAGCGCACCATGATCGGCAGCCGTTCCGCCGCCTCCTGTTTCTGGCAGGCGGCGAGGGTCAGACAAAGCGCAAGCATGGAGAGGAACGGGGGGAAATTGGCGTATGCCGGCGTTCTGCCAGGCGCGCCGGACGGGACCGGGTTGATGGGTCGCATGTACACCCCCAAATCGCTTCGACCCACGCTACGACGCCGAATACAATCCGGCAACGTCTAGTTGCTTTTCTTGTCGGGCCACAGACGCGTGTTTGGGGTCACGGTTTAAGGAAGGTAACACGGGTGTGATTTTTGACGGTGTGAGCCAGGGAACCGGAGCAATTTCGGTGCGTTGAAAGGGGCATTGCAGAACATCCGACCCGAAGTGGGGAGCCGGTTGGGGAGATCGGATGTTCGAACGACAAGATGCCGGAGACCATTATGGATCGTATGCTTTTTGACCATCCCGTCTCGGTTCGCATCGGGCCGGAAAGCACCCGGCGCGAGGTCACGAGCGTCAAGGGCGCCTATGAGGCGCTGGTCGACTGGCCGCACGCCAAGCGCAGCGGCCCGCTCTATCGCGAGGCGGTGGCCACCGTCTCCGCGGCCCTTGCCGGCACCCGCACGCGCGAGGCGGCCAAGCGCGCTTTTGAGGCTGCCGCCGACGAGATCGGCATCCGGGTCTGATCGATCGTAGGTACGACGCCGTGACCGTTTGCACATGTGGCGAACGGTCCGGCCCTTGTTGCGGGCGAAATCGGGCAGGACATTTCCGCGACCAACAGGTTTGCCGGAATAAATTAACTCTACAGAGTTTGTAGAATTACACATGCTGAATGGGCATCGTTTTCAACCCCAAGGGGGAAGCCCATGTCCAGTCTCTCGCGTCGTGCCTTGCTCGCCACCGTTGCCGCTCTGTCGATTGCGCCGTCTGTCGGTGCTCTCCATGCAGAGGACCTCAAGATCACCATCGGCTACCAGACAGTGGTCGAACCCTCGAAAGTGCCACAGGCCGATGGTGCCTATGAGGCCGCCACCAAGGCCAGCATCGACTGGCGCAAGTTCGATTCCGGCGCCGACGTCATCGCCGCCATCGCTTCCGGCGCGGTCGACATCGGCTATGTCGGCTCGAGCCCGCTCGCGGCTGCCGCCAGCCGCCAACTGCCCATCGAGACCATCTTCGTTGTCGGCCTGATCGGCGAGTCCGAGGCGCTCGTCGCTCGCGATGGCGCCGGCATCGAAAAGGCAGCCGACCTCGCAGGCAAGAAGGTCGCCGTGCCATTCGTTTCGACGACGCACTACAGCCTGCTCGCAGCACTCAAGCACGAGGGCGTCGATCCCAAGTCGGTCGAGATCCTCAATTTGCGCCCACCCGAGATCGCGGCCGCCTGGCAGCGCGGCGACATCGACGCGGCCTATGTCTGGGACCCGGCGCTCGGCCAGATCAAGACCTCCGGCAAGGTCGTGCTCGACTCGGCGAAGGTCGCTGAATGGGGCGCGCCGACCTTCGACGCCTGGATCGTCCGTACCGACTTCGCCGAAAAGAACCCGGCCGCCGTGCGCGACTTCGTCAAGGTGACGGGCGCTGCCTATGGAGAATTCCTCGCCAAGCCGGAAGCCTGGGACAAGGGCTCGCCGCAGGCCGAGAAGATCGCCCGCCTGACCGGCGCCAAGGTCGAGGAAGTGCCGGCGCTGCTCAAGGGCTACGTCTTCCCGACGCTGCAAGAGCAGGCGTCAGCCCATTTCCTCGGCGGCGACACCGTCAAGGCGGTCGCGGCGACCTCTGCCTTCCTCAAGGAGCAGGGCAAGATCGATGCCGTTCAGCCGGACTATTCGAAATACGTGACGTCCAAATATGTCACCGAGGCGCTCGCCTCCAACTGAGGCGTCAAGCGACCCGCGTCCTCCCACGCGGGCACGAAGCCCCGGCCGGCTCCTCCCGGCCGGGGCATCCCTTTTTCCAGGAGATGCATCCATGTCGACGCTTACGCTCAGCAACATCGCCGTGCGCTACAACCGACAGCCGCGACCCGCCGTCGAGGGCGCATCGCTCTCGGTCGGCCATGGCGAGTTCGTCGTGCTCACTGGCCGTTCCGGCTGCGGCAAGTCGACCTTGCTCAACGTAGCGGCGGGTCTGGTCCTTCCAGAGCGCGGCGAGGCCGCAGTTGACGGCCGGCCGATCGAAGGGCCAGGCGCCGACCGCGCCGTTGTCTTCCAGAGCGACGCGCTGTTTCCCTGGTTTTCGGCCCGCGACAACGTGGCATTCGCGCTGAGACTGCGCGGCATCGGCGAAAGGCAGCGCCACGCCCTTGCCGACGACCTGCTCAAGCGCGTTCGCCTCGAAGGCCTCGGCGACAAGCCGGTGTGGGAGATGTCGGGCGGCATGCGCCAGCGTGTCGGCCTTGCCCGCGCGCTCGCCGCCGAGCCTGATTTCCTGCTGATGGACGAGCCGCTCGGCGCGCTCGATGCGCTGACCCGCGAGCGCATGCAGACCCTGTTGCTCGACATCTGGGCACCGGGCAATCTCGGCGTGCTGATGGTGACCCATGGCATCGAAGAAGCGCTTCTGCTCGGCACCCGAATCGTTGTCATGGCGCCCGATCCCGGCCGTATCGCTCTAAGCTTCGAGGCTGGCTTCAGCCGGCGCTATGCCGAAGGCGAGCCCGTCCGCTCGATCAAGGCCGATCCGGCCTTCGCCACCGCCAGGGCCGAGCTTGCCGACGCGATCTTCGAAGGAGAGCCGGCATGACCTTGCTTCATGCCGAGCGCGGCCGCCGCGAACTGGCCGAACCCGAGATTTCGACGGTGCGCGCGCAGCGCCCCGAAACACCCCGCCGCGAGCTGTCGTCGCGTAGCATCAGCGCCATCACCATCCTGGTTGCACTGCTGGCATGGACACTGGTCACCCGGCTGGGGCTGGTCGCGCCACTGTTCCTGCCGCCGCCGCAGGACGTGCTCGCAAAGTTCTGGAAAGTGGCCTCCCAGGGCTTTGTCGATGCGACACTTGCCCAGCATCTGCTTGCCTCGCTGGGGCGCGTCTTTGCGGCACTGGTTGCCGCCACGCTGGTCGGCATCCCGGTTGGCCTTGCCATTGGCACCAGCCGCATCGGTCGCGGCATCTTCGACCCCGTGCTCGAGTTCCTGCGGCCGATTCCGCCGCTCGCCTACCTGCCGCTGATCATCATCTGGTTCGGCATCGGCGAGTCGGCCAAGGTGCTGGTCATCGCGATTGCCATGGTGGCACCCATCGCCTTGTCCACCGCCTCAGGCGTGCGCGGCGTCCAGCGGGACCGCATCAGCGCGGCACGTTCCCTTGGCGCATCGCGCCGGCAGGTCATCCGCTTCGTCGTGCTGCCGAGTGCGCTGCCGTCGATCCTCACCGGCCTGCGCATCGCGCTCGGCGCCGGTTGGACCACGCTGGTCGCCGCCGAATTGGTGGCGGCGACGCGCGGACTCGGCTTCATGATCCAGTCGGCGGCGCAGTTCCTCGTCACCGACGTCGTCGTCATGGGCATCCTGGTCATCGCGGCGGTGGCCTTCGTACTCGAATTCGGACTGCGTTTCCTGGAACGCAGGCTGGTGCCTTGGGCCGGCCGCGAGTAGGCCGTCAGGCGCTCGCGAGCTTGGTCGGGGCGGGCTTGCCCTGCTGGGCGCGCTGGCTGAGCCAGACGCTGCCGAGCACAACGACCATGCCCAAGATCTGCGCTGGGCTGAGCGACTGGCCGAGCACCGACCAGCCAAGGATCACGGCGGTCATCGGGCTGAGGAAGCCGAGTGGCGACACGACTGATGGTTCCAGTTTCGCGATGCCGCGGAACCACAGGATGTAGGTCAACGCCGCACCGATCAGGCCAAGCCAGGCGAGGCCGAGCAGGTTGGCGCTGGTCAGCGAAGGCAGCGACGGTTCCAACCAAAGGGCTGCCGGGAGCAGCAGAAACCCACCTGCGGTCAACTGCCATGCCGTAAAGGTCAGCGGTGTTACTGGCGGCTGCCAGCGGCGGCTGAGCACCGTGCCCGCGGCCATCGACACGGCACCGGCGAGGCCGGCAGCTATGCCCACGGGATCGAGCGCCGCATTCGGCGTCAGGATCAGCAGTGCCACGCCGCCCATGCCGGCAATCGCAGCCATGATGGACAGCGGGCGAATGGCCGAGCCGAGCAGGGCGCGGGCGAGCAGAATGACGATCAGCGGCTGGATCGCGCCGACGGTCGCGGCAACGCCGCCCGGCAGGCGGTAGGCGGCGACGAACAGCAGCCACCAGAAGATCGAGAAATTGAGCGCGCCGAGCACCAGCACCCGGGCCCACCAGATGCCTTGCGGCAGCTGCCGGACCACAAGCAGCAGCAACAGGCCGGCGGGCAGCGCCCGCAGCATGGCGACCGTCAGCGGATAGCCCGCGGGCAGGAACTCGGTCGTCACCAGATAGGTGCTGCCCCAGATCGCCGGGGCGATGGCCGTCAAAAGCAGGTCGGTGTTGCGCGTCGTCATGGCCGCATCTCTCTTGAGGTCAAATATCTTGATATCAAAGTAATGCAGATTCTCTTGACGTCAAGATATTATTTCTCGATGGTGCGGCATGGATCGCGTTGACGACATTCTTGCCCAATGGAACCGGGAACGGCCCGACCTCGACGTTGCGCCGATGGGCGTGATCGGCCGCATCAACAGGGTGTCCCAGCATCTCGGCCGCGAGATGGAAAAGACCTTTGCAGCACACGGGCTGAACTATGCCAGCTTCGATGTGCTGGCGACGCTGCGCCGCTCAGGCCCGCCTTATGCGCTGTCCCCCGGGGACCTCTCCGCCACCATGATGATCACCTCGGGCACGATGACCAACCGCGTCGACCAGCTGGAAAAGGCAGGGCTTGTCGTGCGCACCCTCAATCCCGGCGATCGCCGCAGCTTCATCGTCTCGCTGACCGACAAGGGCTTCGCCACCATCGATGCCGCCGTCACCGACCATGTGGCGACGCAGACGCGCATCGTTCAAATGCTATCCGCCCAGGAGCGGGCAGCGCTCGACGCGCTGCTCAGCAAGTTTTTGGTGGGGTTCGAAAACGCCTGACGGAGCAGGGCTCGCGGACTGTCGCGCTGCCCCTCATCCCCTGCCGGACCTTCTCCCCGTAATGACGGGGAGAAGGAGGATGGCTGCAACGCTGACGCCCCCTCTCCCCGTTCTTCACGGGGTAAGGGTGAGGGGCGAGAGCAAGCCTCCCGGATGACTGTAGAGTGGAAAAATCACCCCGCCAGCGCCTGCTCCAGGTCTGCGATCAGATCGTCGCCGTCCTCGATGCCGGCTGACAGCCGCACCAGCGAATCCGATATGCCGATCTCAGTGCGTTTCTCGGCCGGGATAGAGCCGTGCGTCATCAATGCCGGATGCTCGATCAGGCTTTCGACGCCGCCCAGGCTCTCGGCCAGCGTGAACAGCTGCGTCCGTTCGAGGAAACGCTTGGTCGCAGCGAGGTCGCGGTCGAGTTCGACCGTGATCATGCCGCCGAAATGAAACATCTGCGCCTTGGCGATGGCGTGCTGGGGATGGCTTTCGAGACCGGGATAGATCACCCGGCGCACATCCTTGCGGGCCTCGAGCCAGCGCGCGATCTTCGCTCCGTTCTGCGAATGCCGCTCCATCCTGAGCGCCAGCGTCTTGATGCCGCGCAGGGCGAGGAAGCTGTCGAATGGCCCGGAGATCGCGCCAATCGCGTTCTGCAGGAATTTCAGCTGGTCGCGCAGATCCTTGTTGTCGCCGACAACGACGCAGCCACCCACCATGTCGGAATGGCCATTGAGATACTTCGTCGTCGAATGCACCACGATGTCGATGCCGAGTTCCAGCGGCCGCTGCAGATAGGGACTGCAGAAGGTGTTGTCGGCGACCGACAGCACGCCCTTGCGCTTGGCGAGTGCCGCCACCCCTTCGAGATCGACAACCCGCAGCAACGGATTGGTCGGCGTCTCGACCCAAAGCATCTTCGTCTCCGGCCGGATTGCTGCCTCGACGGCGGCAAGATCGGTGAAGTCGACGAAGCTGACCTCAAGCCCGGCCGAGCGCTTGCGCACCCGTTCCAGTAGCCGGAACGTGCCGCCATAGATGTCGTCGGTGGCAACGATATGCGAGCCCGAATCCAGCAGCTCGAACACCGTGGCGATCGCCGCCAGCCCCGAGGCGAAGGCAAAGCCAGCGGAACCGCTTTCGAGATCGGCAATCGCGCGTTCGAAGGCAAAGCGCGTCGGGTTCTGGCTGCGGGCGTATTCGAACCCCTTGTGCACGCCGGGGCTCTGCTGGCCATAGGTCGAGGTGGCATAAATCGGCACCATCACCGCACCCGTCGTCGGGTCATGGCTTTGGCCGCCATGGATCGTGCGTGTCGAAAATGCCAAACGGTTCTTTGGAGCTGTCATCTTGCCCGCCTGAGATGGTTGATGAGGTCGACGCGGGTGATCAGCCCGATGAAGTCTTCGCCGTCGAAGATGATCGCCACCTCGTTGCGGTCGAAGATCGGCAGCAGCGCATCGAGCGTCTGGTTGGCCTGCAGCGTGTGCAGATCCTTGCTCATCGCGGTTGCGACCGGTGCGTTGAAGCGGTTCCAGCGGCTGTCATAGGGTCCTTCGACAACGGCCAGGATATCGCTCTCGTCAACGATGCCGACAAGCTTGCCCTCGTCGAGCACCGGCAGTTGCGACACGTCCCCGCGCCGCATCCGGCCGTAGGCGGTAAGCAAACTGTCGCCGGGCCCGACAAACACCGTGCCGCCCTCGCGATGCGAACGCGCCACGAGGTCGCTCAGATCGCCATGTTGCGCGCGCTCGTCGAGGCCTTGTTCGGCCAGCCAGAAATCGTCGAACACCTTGGACAGGTACTTGTTGCCGCTGTCGCAAACGAAGGTGACGACGCGCTTCGGCGTCTTCTGCTCGCGGCAGTAGCGCAGTGCCGCCGACAGCAGCGTGCCCGACGACGACCCAGCCAAGATGCCTTCCTTGGCAAGCAGGTCGCGCACCGCCAGCATGCTCGCCTTGTCGGTCACCGAATAGGCCTTCTTGACCAGCGAGAGGTCAGCGTTCGGCGGCACGAAATCCTCGCCGATGCCTTCCACCGTCCAGCTTCCCGCTTCTTCCATCTTGCCGGTCTTGATCAGCGGCGCCAGCACCGAGCCGACAGGATCGGCCAGCACCATTTCCGTCTTGGGCGAAACCCTGGCGAAGAAGCGCCCGAGCCCGGTCAGCGTGCCGCCTGAGCCGACACCGACCACAACCGCATCGACGTCGCCCCCAAGCTGCTCCCAGATTTCCGGCCCGGTCGTCGTCTCATGCGCCTCCGGGTTGGCCGGGTTGGCGAACTGGTTGACGTAGAACGAGCCGGGTATTTCAGCGGCGATCTTCTCGGCCATGTCCTGGTAATATTCGGCGTGGCCCTTGCCGACGTCCGAGCGCGTCAGCCTAACCTCGGCGCCGAGCGCGCGCAGGTGCTGGATCTTTTCGCGGCTCATCTTGTCGGGCACGACGAGAATGATGCGGTAGCCCTTGGGGATGCCGACCTGGGCGAGACCGAGCCCAGTGTTGCCAGCGGTCGCCTCAACGATGGTGCCGCCGCGCTTGAGCTTGCCCTCGCGCTCGGCCGCCGCGATCATCGACAGCGCGATGCGGTCCTTGATCGAGCCACCGGGGTTCTGGCTTTCGAGCTTGATGAACAGCCGGCACGGCCCGGTGTCGAACTGCGTCAGCTCGACAACCGGCGTCTCGCCGATCAAATCGAGCACGGAGCTGAAAGGCGGGTTCAAACGGCTCATGGCGGCGTCTCCCACGTCAAGCAAGCTCATCGAGCATATCCCATGTCAGGCGGGCCGGCACCTGCCGTCCGGTTGATCCCCGGCCGCATCAGCCGGTATCGCCGCATTTACCGGAGGCACCTGCCGTGAACAAAGGCAGCGGATTTCGTTTCGGAGCAAACCTTGAGAAAGAAATTCCTGGGGCGGTTCAATAGTTCCGTCACACGGCAATATCTTTCCTCACCCGATGTTGTTGACTCTCCACTTGGTGGAGCACCTACAAGGGCTGTCATGGACGACAGGATCTACACAATCGGCGAGCTTTCGAAGCTGAGCGGCATCTCGGTTCGCAAGCTCCGCTTCTACTCCGACAAGGGGCTGTTGCCGCCCACTGTTCGGGCCGAGAGCGGCTACCGGATGTTCTCAGGCGCCGACCTCGAGCGGCTGGGCCTCATCCTGGCATTGCGCGATGCCGGGGTCAGCCTCGCCGAGATCGGCAAGATCCTGTCGAAACGCCTCGCGGCGGGCGACGTGCTCAAGCTCAGGCTTGAGACGCTCGAAGCCGAGATTGTGTCCAAGCGCCGCGTCGCCGCTGCCTTGCGCGCGGCGCTGCGCGTCACTGATCCCCAGATAGATGACCTAAGGAGAATATGGACCGTGACCAAACTCTCTCAGAGCGAATTCCGCGCCGCCATCGAACGTTTTTTCGACCAGGTCGCCTCGGGCGCGAAGATGGATGCGGACTGGAAAAAACAGATGGTCGACGCCTCCACACCCGAGCTGCCCGACGATCCCACACCCGAGCAGGTCGACGCCTGGACCGAGATCATGACGATCATTTCCGACAAGGCGTATGTCGAGGAGATGCGCGCCAGCATGTCGTCGATGTGGAATGGCGAGTTCGACCCGGCCGCCTATGCCGAAGCCTCCAAAGCGATCTTCAATCGTGTCAGAGCAGCGATTGACGAAGGCGCAATGCCGGAGTCCGAAATCGGGAAATCCATCGCTCTGGACTGGCTCGACGCTTCGGCCAAGGCGATGAAGAAGAGCCACGACAAGGCTTTCCTCGACTGGCATTTGCAGCAGTACCGCAAGTACCATTCCCGTTCCCTACGCTACAACGAACTGATCCACATCCTGCGCGGCGACAAACCGACGACCCCTGCGGGCGAGGAATGGCGCTGGATCAACGATGCGATGGGCGACCTTCTCTGATCCCGTAAAGAAAAGGGCCCGCATGTCGGTGCGGGCCCTTGGTCATTTCAAAAGCGTCTGATCCTATTCGAAATCGCCGAGGTCACGCACCGCGCCGCGATCTGCGGACGTTGCAAAGGCGGCATAGGCCTTCAGCGCCTTGGTCACCTTGCGCTTGCGCAGTTCTGTCGGCTTCCAGCCCTTGGCGTCCTGCTCGGCGCGGCGGGTGGCGAGCGTTGCTTCGTCGACGCGCAGGCTGATGGTGCGGTTGGGGATGTCGATGTCGATCATGTCGCCTTCGCGCACCAGCCCGATCATGCCGCCATTCGCCGCCTCAGGCGAAACGTGGCCGATCGACAGGCCCGAAGTGCCGCCCGAAAAACGCCCGTCGGTCAAAAGCGCGCAGGCTTTGCCCAGGCCCTTCGACTTGAGATAGCTGGTCGGGTAGAGCATTTCCTGCATGCCGGGACCGCCCTTCGGGCCCTCATAGCAGATCACCACCACGTCGCCGGCCTTGATTTCGTTGCTGAGGATCGCCTTGACCGACGCGTCCTGGCTCTCGAAGACGCGAGCGGGGCCGGAGAATTTCAGGATCGACTCGTCGACGCCCGCGGTCTTCACCACGCAGCCGTCGCGGGCGATGTTGCCCTTGAGAATGGCCAAGCCGCCGTCCTTGGAAAAGGCATGCTCGGCCGAGCGGATGACGCCTTTTTCGCGGTCGAGGTCGAGCTCGTCCCAGCGCCGGTCCTGGCTGAAGGCAACCTGCGTCGGCACGCCGCCGGGAGCCGCGAGGTAGAAGTCGCGCACAGTCTGGCTCTTGGTCCGCGAGGTGTCCCAATGATCAATGGCTTCGCCAATGGTCGCCGTGTGCACCGTAGGCAGGTCGCGGTTGAGCAGACCGGCCTTGTCGAGCTGGCCGAGGATGGCGAAAATGCCGCCGGCGCGGTGGACATCTTCCATGTGCACGTCGGCCTTGGCAGGCGCCACCTTGCACAGCACCGGCACCTTGCGCGACAACGCGTCGATGTCGTCCTGGTCGAAGTCGATCTCGCCCTCATGTGCCGTGGCCAGGATATGCAGCACGGTGTTGGTCGACCCGCCCATGGCGATGTCGAGCGCCATGGCGTTTTCGAACGCGCCCTTGGAGGCTATGTTGCGCGGCAGAACGCTTTCGTCGTCCTGCTCGTAATAACGCTGGGCGAGGTCGACGATGAGGTGACCCGCTTCGACAAACAGGCGCTTGCGGTCGGCGTGCGTTGCCAGCGTCGAGCCGTTGCCTGGCAGCGACAGGCCGAGCGCTTCGGTCAGGCAGTTCATCGAATTGGCGGTGAACATGCCCGAGCACGAACCGCAGGTCGGGCAGGCCGAGCGCTCGATGATCTTGACGTCCTCGTCCGAAACCTTGTCGTCGGCCGCCGCCACCATGGCATCGACCAAGTCGAGCGCGACGTTCTTGCCGCCAAGCACTACCTTGCCGGCTTCCATCGGGCCGCCCGAAACGAAGACCGCAGGAATATTGAGGCGCATCGCGGCCATCAGCATGCCGGGCGTGATCTTGTCGCAATTGGAGATGCAGACCATGGCGTCGGCGCAATGCGCGTTGACCATGTATTCGACGCTGTCGGCGATGATCTCCCGGCTCGGCAGCGAATAGAGCATGCCGTCATGGCCCATGGCGATGCCGTCATCGACGGCGATGGTGTTGAATTCCTTGGCCACGCCGCCGGCGGCTTCGATCTCGCGGGCGACCAGCTGGCCGAGATCCTTGAGATGGACGTGTCCCGGCACGAACTGGGTGAAGGAGTTGACCACCGCGATAATCGGCTTGCCGAAATCGGTGTCCTTCATGCCGGTGGCGCGCCAAAGGCC
Source organism: Aminobacter sp. 01T433 (assembly GCF_056398585.1). Classification (NCBI taxonomy): domain Bacteria; kingdom Pseudomonadati; phylum Pseudomonadota; class Alphaproteobacteria; order Hyphomicrobiales; family Phyllobacteriaceae; genus Aminobacter; species Aminobacter sp. 01T433. The sequence continues at coordinate 25,042 of NZ_JBFTPR010000022.1, read as the reverse complement.
ACGGGCACCCGCCATGTTACGGCCGTGTGTGGTGGTGCGCGAACGATAAACAGGCATGGGGCTCTCTCATACAATAGATGGCTAACAGTGGGATTGAGCCACTATCGCCCTTGCGTCAACTATTTTTCGCCTGAGCGGCATCCTGGCATGACAACAGCGGGCAGCTGCCATGCACCGGGCACAGTTCAACTGCTGGCTCAGCCCTTGGGATTGGCCGATTTCCTGCCCTTTCGGCCGCGCCTCAACTCGGCGACGCCAACGGTCAGCCCCATCGCCAGCGCCATGGTCGCAGCCAGCGAGCGGAAGCCGCCGAAATCGGCCTCCGCCACCTCGAACCACACCTTGGCGAACTGTGCCAAGGGCGAAAATGCGCTGTCGGTGATGGCGATGACCGGCACGTTGTTGGCCGAAAGTATCCGCGCCTCCTCGACCGTCGCCGAGGCATAGGGCGAAAAGCTGATGGCGATCACTGCGTCTTTGGACGAGGCAAATGAGATGATCTCGGGGCTCAAGCCGGAAGCGGATTCGATCAACTGGCTACGGACGCCGAGTTTGCCCAGCGCATAGGCGATGTAGCTTGCGACAGGATAGGAGCGGCGGCGGGCAAGGATGTAGATCGTTTCGGCGCCGTTGAGGATGTCGATGGCGCGGTCGAGGGTGTCGTCGTCAAGGTTGCGCGACATCACGTCGAGCGACTTGCTGGCTGCCGCCAGGAATCCGTCGACGATGCGGCGGTTGGAGGTGCCTTCGTCGGCGTCGCCGCGCACCACGGTCAGCCGCTCTTCGTAGGACGTCGTGCGCTCCCGCAGCCGCTCGCGAAAAACCTGCTGCAGGGAGGTGAAGCCGTCATAGCCGAGATGCTGGGCAAAGCGGATCAGCGTCGAGGGCTGCACGCCGGCCGATGTGGCGATGCTGGCGGCGGTGCCGAAGGCGATCTCGTCGGGATTGTCGAGCGCGTAGGCTGCGACCTGCGCGATGCGCTTGGGCAGCGACTGGCGGCGATCGAGGATCAACGACCGCAGGGCCTCGAAATCGCGCGGCAGCGCCTCCGACATCGTCTCGTTCATCTGGTCCATTCCGCCTCCGCCCATTGCAACATATCGCTGCCACGCCCGCCTGTCCAAATATAATGAACTGTATGTTCCATTTTCGACAAAATTCGACTATTCAGTCCGTCGATGGCGATGCCACTTCTATAAACCGGGAGAGCGTGAAGTGACAGGTGTAGGACTTATCGGAACCGGCTTCATGGGCAAGTGCCACGCGCTCGCCTGGAACGCCGTCAGCACCGTGTTCGGCGACGTGCCGCGCGTGCGGCTCGTCCATCTTGGCGAGGCCAATGCCGACCTCGCAGCGAGCCGCGCCACCGAGCTCGGTTTCGCAAAATCCTCCGGCGACTGGCGCGCTGTCGTCGCTGACCCCGAGGTCGACATCGTCTCGCTGACCACGCCCAACCAGTTCCACCCCGAGATGGCCATCGCCATCCTCGAAGCCGGCAAGCACCTGTGGTGCGAAAAGCCGATGGCGCCGACGCTGGCCGAGGCCGAGGCCATGGCCGCTGCCGCGCGCAAATCGGGCAAGGTGGCGGTCCTCGGCTACAACTATATCCAGAGCCCGACCATTCGCCACATTCGCAAGCTGCTCGACGAAAAGATCATCGGCGAGGTCAACCATCTCCGCGTCGAGATGGACGAGGACTTCATGGCCGATCCCGAGGCTCCCTTCTTCTGGAAGCATGAGGCGACATCTGGCTACGGCGCCCTCGACGACTTCGCCGTCCACCCGCTGTCGCTGATCACGGCCCTGTTCGGCCGGGTCGGAAGCGTCATGTGCGACATGGCCAAACCCTATCCCGACCGGCAGGTGACGGGCGGTGGCCGCCGCGCGGTCGAGACCTACGACATCGCCTCGGGCCTGATCCATCTCGAAAACGGCGTCTCCGGCACGCTTTTGGTCAATCGCTCGGCTTGGGGCCGCAAGGGCCGCATCCAGCTGCAGATCTTCGGCTCCAAAGGCTCGATCGTCTTCGACCAGGAGCGTTTCAACGAGATCCAGCTCTATGTCACTTCGGACCGCCCGACCGAGCAGGGCTACCGCACAATCCTTGCCGCCCCCGTCCACGAGCCCTACGGCAAGTTTGTCCCCGCGCCCGGCCACGGCCTCGGCTTCAATGACCTCAAGACCATCGAATGCCGCGAACTCCTCGCCCGCATCGCAGGTGCGCCGGCGCGAGTCATCGACTTCGACGAGGGGCTTGAGATCGAGCGCACGGTGCATGCCATGGCGCAGTCGTTTGCGGAACAGAAATGGGTGAAGGTGAGGTAGGGGGCGTTCCAGCTTGGGTTCCTCGCCCCCACGCAGTGGGGGAGAGGTGGTTTGCGCAGCAAACCGGTGAGGGGGGCGTTTCAGCGCGCCTCACTTGGCCGAACGCGTCGGGTGGACTCCACCCACGCCTGTTGAGCCGCATAAAACGCCAACAGGATCGCGGCGTTCATCTCGAGCACTTCCTCCACGGCGGAGAATGCGCGCGACGACGTCGCGATGTCGATGACTTGCGCTAGCCCAATGAAGCCGACATGCAGGAAAAGCAGAGCGTGTCCCGAGAGCCATGTCGTCGCTCCGCTCCTGACGATCTGGCGTAGTGCAAAAAGCACCAGCCCCACCGACAAGGCGAGCATCAGCCCGATCAACAGCCAGGCGAGATTCTGGCTGACGCCCTGCAGCAGCCGGTAGGCCAGGATCAAAAGGTCATGGAATCCGTCGAGTTGCCCGCCACCATAAAGTGCTGGCGGCTCGAAGCCGAACAAGCGGGAGCCGAAGCTGGTTTCATCGAGCAGTTCGGCGAGCCCGATCACACCCGCTAGCACCAGCGGCACGCGTGGTCCACGAAGCGCGGTTGCCGCACCCGCTCCGAGCACGGCTGCGGCCAGGGACAACACGGTGCCCGTCTCGACGATGCCGTCCTCATGCAGGAGCAGCGAGCGGATGCCGGGAGCGAGGATTGCTGTCAGGGCAGCGGCGACGGTAACCGCGCTCACAACCGTCAATGCAGCGACCAGGAACCAGGATTGGTCGCGTTGACGCAAACGCGTCGGAGCAACAAGCGCTGCCGGATGGATGATCTGCGCCATGGACCCTCTCCTGTCGCAAAACTATCGGGGAGCCGTCACATATTGTCGGTTTCGGGCAAGGGAAGGGCGACCGGCTGCCGGATCGATCAATCCTCGCGACGCACCGTAAGAATAGCTGCAGCCTGCCGACACGATCGGGCCGAAACTCAGATGACCGAACGGCGCTTGGCCGTCGTCGCTTGTTGCCTCGTGCCTGCTTCCGCTGATATTGCCGGCCATGCCGCTCGTGCGGCTTCATACGCCGCCGGAACGATCTCATGACCAAGCTTCCCGACCTGCCGGTGACGGCGGTCCTGCCGCGACTTGCCGAGGCCCTTGCTTCCGGCAACAGCGCCGTTCTGGTCGCGCCGCCCGGCGCCGGCAAGACGACGCTGGTGCCTCTGGCGCTGCTCGACGCACCTTGGCGCGGCGACGGCAAGATCATCCTGCTCGAACCGCGCCGATTGGCTGCCCGTGCCGCGGCACGACGCATGGCTTCGCTGCTCGGCGAAGAGCCCGGTGGAACAGTTGGCTATGCCATGCGCATGGAAAACAAGGTCAGCGCCAAGACAAAAATCCTCGTCGTCACCGAGGGCGTTCTCGCCCGCATGATCCTCGACGATCCCGAATTGCCCGGCACAGCCGCCGTGCTGTTCGACGAGTTCCACGAGCGTTCGCTCGATGGCGATTTCGGCCTCGCACTGGCACTCGACGTGCAAGGTGCGTTGCGGCCCGATCTCCGGCTGGTGGTGATGTCGGCGACGCTCGACGGCGCGCGTGTTTCAAGATTGCTCGACGGTGCCGCTGTCATCGAAAGCCAGGGCCGCAGCTATCCCGTCGATATCCGCTACGATGAACGCCCGGCAGGCGTTTCAGTCGAGGACGCCATGGCCAAGGCGATCCGCGACGCGCTCGCCAATGAGCCGGGAAGCGTGCTTGCCTTCTTGCCCGGCCAGCGCGAGATCGAGCGCACCGCCGAACGCCTTGACGGCCGCATTGGTGCAGACACCGACATCGTGCCGCTCTACGGCATGCTTGACGGCAAGGCGCAGGACGCCGCGATCAGGCCCGCGCCTGCCGGCCGCCGCAAGATCGTGCTCGCCACCTCCATCGCCGAGACCTCGATCACCATCGACGGCGTCCGTGTCGTCGTCGATTCCGGCCTGTCGCGACTGCCGAAATATGAACCTTCGAGCGGCCTGACCCGTCTTGAAACCGTGCGCGCCTCGCGCGCCGCCGCCGACCAGCGCGCCGGCCGCGCCGGCCGCACCAGCCCCGGTGTCGCCGTGCGCCTCTGGCGCGCCGAGCAGACAGCGGCACTGCCGGCTTTCTCGCCACCCGAGATTCTTGAGGCCGACCTGTCCGGCTTTTTGCTCGACTGCGCAGCCTTCGGTGTCGCCGATCCGACCACGCTTGCCTTTCTCGACCCGCCGCCGGCACCGGCATTGGCCGAGGCAAAGGCACTCCTCATCGAGCTCGACGCCATCGACGCCGACGGCCGCCTGACGGCCTCTGGCCAGGCCATGAGGAAGCTTGCGCTGCCGGTCCGTCTCGCCCACATGGTCGCCGAAGCGGCCCGCCAGGGCACGGCCCTTGAGGCGGCACAGCTCGCCGTCTTGATGACCGAGCGCGGCCTGGGCGGCGACAGCGCCGACCTCGAACGCCGTCTGCAGCGCTTCCGCAACGAGCGCTCGCCCCGCGCCAATGCAGCGCGGCAGCTAGCCGAGCGGCTGGCGCGGCAGGCTGAAAAAGCTGCCCCTCACCCTTACCCTCTCCCCGTGAAGGACGGGGAGAGGGGGGCGTCTACGTCGCGGCCGCCCTCCTTCTCCCCGTCGTTACGGGGAGAAGGTCCGGCAGGGGATGAGGGGCAGCGCGAATCTGCGCGAGGATCGGCGACGGCCGCTACATTCACCCCCGGCACGCTCCTTCTCCTTGCCTGGCCCGACCGGGTCGCCAAGGCGCGGGGCGAGCGTGGGCGCTTCGTTCTGGCCAATGGCAGCGGTGCCGCTGTCGACGCCGCCGACCCGCTGGCCGGCGAGCCTTATCTCGTCGTCGCCGATCTCCAGGGCAAGGCGCAGAACGCCCGCATTTCGTCCGCCGCCGCCGTCTCGGAAGCCGATATCCGCACCATCCTTTCTGCGCATCTGGAGCGGAAAACCGAAGCCAGCTTCGACAGGGAAAAACGCTCGGTGCGCGTGCGCGAAACCGTCCGCATCGGCGCTGTCACCCTGTCCGAGCGCATGCTGCCCGCGCCCAAGGGCGAAGAGGCCGACCGCGCGATCCTTGAAGCACTTCGCGCCCACGGTCTCGATTTGCTCGACTGGGGCAAGGAGGCCGAGACCTTGCGCCAGCGCCTGTCCTGGCTGCATCGCGGCCTGGGCGATCCTTGGCCCGACATGTCCGACGAGGCGCTGCTCGAGCGCCTCGAAGACTGGCTCTTGCCCTTCCTGCGCGGCGAGGCCTCCTTTGCCCGCATTGGCGCGGGCACCTTTCACGATGGGCTGATGTCGCTTGTCCCGCACGACCTGCAGCGCAAGATCGGCACACTTGCGCCCACCCATTTCACAGCCCCGTCAGGCAGCCATGTGCCGATCCGCTATGACGGTGAATGGCCGGTACTGGCTGTGCGCGTGCAGGAGCTGTTCGGCATGGACAAACACCCCTCGATCGCCGACGGCACCGTTCCGCTCACGCTCGAACTTCTGTCGCCGGCGCATCGCCCGATCCAGACGACGCGCGACCTGCCCGGCTTCTGGCGCGGCTCATGGGCCGATGTGCGTTCCGACATGCGCGGCCGCTACCCCCGCCACGTCTGGCCCGACAATCCCCTGGAGGCGCAGGCAACCGCCCGTGCCAAACCGCGCGGTACTTAGGCTCTTGGCGGCGCGCCGCGTCCAGCGCATATAGCGCATATGAACACGCGCACGCCCGACCTCCAGCACAGCCACCGGCTCCGCCTCAACACGCTGATCCGCCTGCGCTGGCTGGCGATCGTCGGCCAGAGCATCACGGTCATCTTCGTTGCCTACTGGCTCGAATTCCCGCTTCCGGTCAGCCTGTGTTTTGCCCTCATTGCCAGTTCCGCCTGGCTCAACCTGTTCCTGGCCTTCCGCTATCCCGCCACGCATCGGCTCAACCCGTTCGCCGCCTTGGGCATTCTGGCCTTTGACAGCCTGCAGCTCGCCGGCCTGCTCTACATGACGGGCGGCTTGACCAACCCGTTCTCGCTGTTGATGACGGTGCCGGTCGTCATCTCGGCGACGTCGCTGCCGCTGCGCCTCACCACCATCCTCGCTGGCCTGGTCATCGTCATCGTCAGCCTGCTTGCGTTTTTCCATCTGCCTTTGCCCTGGTATGACGGCATCGAGCTTGCCATGCCCTTCATCTACACCGCCGGCATCTGGATCGCGGTGTGCTGCTCGATCGCCTTCACCGCCATGTATGCCTTCCGTGTCGCCGACGAAGCGCGCCTGCTTGCCAATGCGCTGGCTGCAACCGAGCTGGTGCTGCAGCGCGAGCAGCATCTGTCGGCGCTCGATGGTCTCGCCGCCGCTGCCGCCCACGAACTCGGCACGCCGCTCGCCACCATCACGCTGGTCGCCAAGGAGATGGAACGCGCGCTCGGCAACGATCCGAAATATGGCGAGGACGTCACCTTGCTGCGCAGCCAGAGCGAGCGCTGCCGCGAGATCTTGAAGCGCCTCACCAGCCTGTCGTCGGAGGGCGAACAGCATCTCGCCCGCCTGCCGCTGACCTCGCTGGTCGAAGAGGTCATCGCCCCGCATCGCGACTTCGGCATCACCATCAAGCTCGACCCGGGCGAACGCAACGGTCCCGAGCCTGTCGGCCATCGCAACCCGGGCGTTATCTACGGTCTCGGCAATCTGGTGGAAAACGCCGTCGACTTCGCCCGCAGCCATGTGACGATCCGGTGGAGCTGGGATGCCGACGATGTCAGCTTCTCCATCATGGACGACGGCCCTGGCTTCCCGCCTGATATCATCGACCGCATCGGCGAGCCCTATATGTCGACCCGCCAGGGTGCGGAGCCCGGCGGCGGTCTTGGTCTTGGCCTGTTCATCGCCAAGACCTTGCTCGAGCGTTCAGGTGCTGAAATCACCTTCACCAATTCGAGCGTGCCGGGAGAAGGGGCTGTGGTCGAGATCTCGTGGCCGCGCGCCGCTTTCCTCAGTCCGCTACCGGCCGGGTCGACGATGTTCGACTCTGCCTGAGCCGGAATGACGCGCAAAGGACGCTGTACCAATTGAATTTGGGGCGTGGTCCCTCCGGAAAATCGACTTCGATTTTCGGGTCATGCACCCGGCCATTGGACATCGCGGCTTTGCACCTATATCTGCTTGTAAAACCATAAGAACGACTGGGATCAACGACAAAAAGGATCAAAGGCGATGACCACCCAGGACATTGCGGCCGGGTTGCCGGGCGAAGACCATTCATTGTTGCTTGTCGATGACGACAAGCCATTCGTGACGCGCCTGGCACGCGCCATGGAAAGCCGCGGCTTTGTCGTCGACACTGCCGAGAGCGTCGAGGAAGCGGTCGCCAAGGTGCGCGCCAATCCCCCCGCTTACGCTGTTGTCGACATGCGCCTTGGCGACGGCAACGGCCTCGATGTCGTGTTGGCCATCCGCGAGCGCCGCGAAGACACCCGTACCGTCATCCTGACCGGCTATGGCAACATCGCCACCGCCGTCACCGCCGTGAAGCTTGGTGCGATCGACTATCTGTCCAAGCCGGCGGATGCCGACGACGTCTATGCCGCGCTCACCAACGCCACGGGCGAGCGTGCCGCCCCGCCGGAAAACCCGATGTCCGCCGACCGTGTCCGCTGGGAGCATATCCAGCGCGTCTACGAGATGTGCGAGCGCAATGTGTCGGAGACCGCGCGCCGGCTTAACATGCACCGCCGCACGCTACAGCGCATTCTCGCCAAGCGGGCGCCGAGATAAGTAGGCAATAGGGGAATGGGGCAGTAGGGCAGTAAGGAAACTCGGCCGATCAGCCTAATTACTGCCTTACTGCCCTACTGCCTTATTCCCCCACTTCCTTCCCCCTCATTCACTTTCCCCTTCCAGCGCCGGCACTGAAACGCCGGCGAGTTCGGCGGCGAGCAGGCGCGCGGCACCGGCGCGTGCGATGCGCAGCATCAGCGCCTTGCGGGTCGCAGCCACCATTCGATGCTCGGGTGCGTCGCGCATGATTTCCGCGCCATAGCCGTCCGACAGGATGAAGCCGCACTCCTCAGGGAAAATCTCGGCCGGCACGTCGGGATGGGTAGCAAAGAAGAAGCGGTCGGAATGCAGCCGGTAATCTGGCCATTTGCGGTCGACGCGGAAATCCTCGATCGACGACTTGATCTCGATGATCCAGATGTCGCCCTGGCGCGTCAGCGCCACAAGATCGGCGCGCCGTCCGGTCGCCAGCGACAGTTCGGGCAGCACATGTGCGCCCATCTGCATGAGCAGGCGCTGCACGCCGCGGCGCACCAGCATGGCGCGTTCGGATTGGCGACCGTCGATGAGCGGATTCGAAGCAAGTGGTGAAATGATCGGCATGGACCAATCATCGCATCATTTGTTCACGTTTTGAACCCGCTCGCTGGATTATTCCAGACGCATTTCCGCTCACGGATCCGTTACCGCTCCTCGTTGAATTTCATACCTTTTCCCGCGATACGTGTTGCCGAAATGCCATATCGAGGGATTAACGTTTGTGCACGAATGGTTTGTGCCCCTGCTTCCTCTTGGCAAGCAAAAGGCTGGGGCCTTAAGGATGGTGGCAAAAATGAGGCCGAATCGGCCCGGACACCGCACCAGCTTGGGAACAGCATATGCGATTGAAGTCGTTTGCCATTGTCGCCGCCCTGGCGCTCACCACAGCGCTCGCGGGCTGCTCGACGGACGGCGTTTCGCGCATGTTTTCCAACGACTACGGCGGGCGCACGGATGCCGGCTATCAGTTGCCGACCATTCCGATCAACAAGGTCCCGAGCAAGTATCACCGTCAGTTGGTGCGCTACGAGACCGACCAGAAGCCGGGCACGATCGTCATCGATACCGGTGAGAAGTTCCTCTATCTCGTCGAACCGGACGGCAAGGCGATGCGCTACGGCATCGGCGTCGGGCGCGAAGGTTTCGAGTGGCAGGGCACCGCCCGCATCGCGCTCAAGCGTGAATGGCCGACCTGGACGCCGCCGAGCGAGATGATCCAGCGCCAGCCCGAGCTCGCCAAATATGCCCGTGGCATGGAGCCCGGCCTCAAGAACCCGCTCGGCGCGCGCGCGCTCTATCTCTTCAACAAGGGCGGCGATTCCGGCTACCGGCTGCACGGCACGCCCGAGTGGAATTCCATCGGCAAGGCGATGTCGTCAGGCTGCATCCGCCTGATGAACCAGGACATCATCGACCTCTACAACCGCGTCGAAGTCGGCGCCAAAGTCATCGTGAAATAAGCGCGAACCGTCCAGGCAACACGGACGTCGCAAACGAAAAACCGGGCACTTGGGCCCGGTTTTTTGTTATTTGGCAGTCTTTTCAGAGACCCTTTTGAGAATTCGTTCCGCAGCAGATGGCCGGCGGAGGAGAATTGTCGGGCAGCCTCAGACCTGTTCGACCTGCTGAACCTCAGGCACGAAGTGGCGCAGGAGATTCTGGATGCCGTGCTTGAGCGTCGCGGTCGACGACGGGCAGCCGGCGCAGGCGCCCTTCATGTGCAGGAACACGGTGCCGTTTTCGTAGCCGCGGAAAGTGATGTCGCCGCCGTCCTGGGCGACTGCCGGGCGCACGCGCGTGTCGAGCAGTTCCTTGATCGTCACCACGATCTCGGCGTCGGCCTGGTCGAAGAATTCATTCTGGTCGTCGTGATGGCCACCACCACCGGCAGCCTGGCCGGCCATGACGGGCGCACCCGACATGAAGTGTTCCATGATCGAGCCGAGGATCGCCGGCTTCAGGTGCTGCCAGTCCGGGCCGTCCTTGGAAACGGTGATGAAGTCGTAGCCGAAGAACACGCCGGTGACGCCGGGAATGTCGAACAGCCGGCCGGCAAGCGGGGAAGCGGCGCGTGCGCTGTCGGCATCGCGGAAATCGGCCGTGCCTTCGAGCAGGACTTCCTTGCCCGGCAGGAACTTCAGCGTCGCCGGATTGGGGGTCGCTTCGGTCTGGATGAACATGGCCGTGTCTCCGTGCCCGCGCGCGCGGGTTGTCAGTTTGGAATAGTTCTAATTAGGCTTTACACGGCCGACATTCAAGCCGCTGGCGCGCCTCCGCGCCAATATGTTGCGCCTGCTCGTCAGGCCAGGCTGTCGATCTCTTCGTCCGACAGGTTCTGCGGCACCACCGTCACCGGGATCGGGAAGGCTGCACCCTTGCCGGCGATCGAGGCGACCAATGGCCCAGGGCCTTCCTTGCCGGCACCGGCCGCCAGCACCAGGATAGCGATATCCTGGTCATCTTCAATCAGCTTGTGGATCTCGTCGGCGGGCCGGCCTTCGCGCACGACCAGTTCCGGCTCGATCCCCAGCGTCTCGCGCACTTTCGCGGCATGGGTGTCGAGCGCCCCGTTGGCAGCAGCGGTCGCTTCTTCGCGCATGATCTTTTCAACGCCCAGCCAATGCTGGAAGTCGTCCGGCTCGATCACATAAAGCAGCACCAGTACGCCGCTTGTGCTCCTGGCGCGCTTGGAGGCATAGGCGACGGCGCGTTCGCATTCGGGCGTGTCGTCGATGATCGCCAGGAACTTGCGCCGGTGACCGGCTTCCTTGCTGAGACGTTTGGAGACCATTTCCTACCCTGATCCACGCGCTATTTTGGCTAGCAATCTGCCACCGGCGCGAGCTGCCCGCAAGCAGCCAGCGCCGGTGTCTTTTTCAGTCGCCGAGCAGGCCGATGATGTTGCGCACATCCTTCATGGTGCCTTCGGCAATGACGCGGGCGCGGTCGGCGCCGTCACGCAGCACGGCATCGATATGGCCGGGATCGGCCATCAGGCGGCGCATCTCGCCGGCGATCGGCGCGAGCTTCTCCACCGCGAGGTCGGCAAGGGCGGGCTTGAACACCGAGAACTGCTGGCCGGCAAACTGGCGCAGCACCTCTTCCTTGGAGATGTCGGCGAGGCCAGCATAGATGCCGACGAGGTTTTCCGCCTCGGGACGTTCCTTGAGGCCTTCGAGTTCGCTCGGCAGCGGCGCCGGATCGGTCTTGGCCTTGCGGATCTTCTTCGAGATCGTGTCGGCGTCGTCGGTGAGGTTGATACGCGACAGGTCGGAGGGGTCCGACTTCGACATCTTCTTTGAACCGTCGCGCAGCGACATGATGCGTGCTGCCGGCCCGCCGATGATCGGCTCGGTGATCGGGAAGTAGCCGTTGACCGTCTCTTCGCCCACCTGCATCTCCACGCCGATGCCGAGATCGGCGATACGGGCGGAAAAGTCGTTGTTGAACTTCTGGGCGATGTCGCGCGTCAGCTCCAGATGCTGCTTCTGGTCGTCGCCGACCGGCACATGGGTGGCGCGGTAGACCAGGATGTCGGCAGCCATCAGGCTGGGATAGGCAAGCAGGCCCAGCGAAGCGTTCTCGCGGTCCTTGCCGGCCTTGTCCTTGAACTGCGTCATGCGGTTCATCCAGCCGATGCGCGCCACGCAATTGAAGATCCAGGCAAGCTCGGCATGCTGCAGCACGCGCGCCTGGTTGAAAACGATGTGTTTGGTGGGATCGATGCCGGCGGCCAGGAAGGCCGCGGTGATCGAGCGCGTCTGTCCCTGAAGATCGTCATGGACGAGCTGGGCCGTCAGCGAGTGCAGGTCGACGACGCAATAGATGCATTCGTTGGTTTCCTGCAGGGCTACAAACTTGCGGATGGCGCCGAGATAGTTGCCGAGGTGGAGGTTTCCGGTCGGCTGGACGCCGGAGAAGATAAGCGGTTTGAAGGCGGTCATGATTGATCCCGTGGCTTGTGGAGGGCCGTTTCGCGCGCGGCGAAATTCGAGTGGCGCTTATGAACGAGCCCGAAGCTTGGATCAAGTCTCGACTGATCTGGCACCATGGTCGCTGGTCTGTAGCACAGCGCGGTCTACCGCCGCTTACTCAGGCTCGACGGCCGTGGCCGCAGCACTTTCGCGCCCGCGCCTGATGTTGCGCCTGATCATGCCTGTGTCGGCGCCGCCGATGCCGAAGGCTATGCCGAAATAGACGATCATCGCACCGGTCACCAAAACGGCCAGCGCTGCGGCCTGGGTGTAGAACGGTGCCGCCGAACCGAGCCATTGATCGGCCTCGCGGGCGCCGAACCACAGGCCGGCCGCCATCACGGCGGAGGCGATGACAAGGCGCGGGATACGCTTCAACAGGGCTGAGTCGCGGTCCCACTGGCCGCGCCAGATCAAGGTTCCCAAAAGCATCGCGGCGTTGACCCAGCCGGCGATTGCGGAAGCAGCGGCAATGCCGGGCGCGCCCCAGGAGGGAAACAGCGTCAGCGCCACCGAAATATTGACCGCCACGGATATGGCGGCGAAATACATCGGCGTGCGCGTGTCCTCGCGGGCGAAGAAGCCCGGCGTGAACGCCTTGATCAGCACGAAGGCCGGCAGGCCAAGGCCGAATATGGCAAGGATCGCCGACACCACGGGTGTGCTGTTGGAAGCGGCGAAGGCGCCGCGCTCGTAGAGCACGCGCACGATCGGCTCGGAAATGACCAGCAGCGCTGCCGCAGCCGGCAGCGTCAGGAACAAAGTGAACTCGACCGAGCGGTTCTGCAAATTGGCGGCCTCGATCAGATTGCCCGATTTCAGCGCCCGCGACAGCTCCGGCAACAAGACGATGGCGACAGCCACGCCGACAACGCCGAGCGGCAGCTGGTAGACCCGGTCAGCGAGGTTGAGCGAGGACACGGCACTTTCCTGCCCTGAGGCGATGGCCGTGCCGATCAGCGTGTTGATCTGGGTGATGCCGCCGGTGATCGCCGCCGGCAGTGCCAGCCACAGAAGACGCTTGACGTTCGGCGTCAGCTTGGGCCGGCGGAAGCCAATGGCAATGCCGGCATGGCGTACGGCGATCCACACGATGACGAGTTGCACCAGCCCTGCCGCCAGCACGCCCCAGGCAAGCGCATAACCCACCGCCAGCCCGTCATGGCCGCGATACCAGGCATTGGCCAGCACGCCGACAAGGATGATGTTGAGGAACACAGGCGCGATCGCCGCTGCGAAATAGCGGCGCAGCGAATTCAGCATGCCACTCATCATCGCCGCCAGCGACATGCAGATGAGATAGGGGAACATGATGGTCGCCAGCGCCACCGTCAGGTCGTATTTTTCCGGGTTGTCGATGAAACCTGGGGCTACGATGAAACGCACGATCAGCGGCATCGCCAGTTCCATGGCAATGGTCAGCACCAGAAGTGCCGAAAACAGCACGCCGAACACTTCCTCAGAAAAGCGCTTCGCGCCCTCGACGCCGTTGGCCTCGATCTCCTTGGCAAACAACGGCACGAAGGCCGCATTGAAAGCGCCTTCGGCAAACAGCCGGCGGAAGGTGTTGGGAAACTGGAACGCGGCGTAAAAGGCGTCGGCAATCGGCCCGGTGCCAAGGGCTGCGGCCATCAGCATCTCGCGGGCAAAACCGAGCACGCGGCTCATCAGCGTGCCCGACGCAACGGTCGCGAATTTCTTGATCAGTGACATGGGGTGCGACGATGCCTTGCGGATTTGGGCGGGACAATGGCCGTCATCATTCGGCCGCTGCCGCCTTGGCCTTGGTGCGCTCGGCAGCTGGACCATCGAGCGTGGCGATCAGCCTTGTGCGGATGTTTTCGAGCCGGGTCGGATTTTCGATCTTCTGGCCGGTCAGGTCGGTGACGTAGAACGTGTCGATGACCTTTTCGCCAAAGGTGGTGATGTGCGCCGAGGCGATGTCGAGCGAAAGGTCCGACAGCGCGCCGGTGATTTCCGACAGGAAGCCGGGACGGTCGAGGCCCTCGACCTCGATCACCGAAAATCGGTTCGACAAAGCGTTGCGGATCTCGGCGCGCGGCTGGATGCGGAAGGTCTTTTGGCCGCGCTTGGGCTTGGCGCGTTTGGCGATCATCTCCGGCAGCCAGGCCCGGCCCGAAAGCACGTCCTCGATCAGCTGGCCAACGCGCTCGGCGCGCCTGCGCTCGTCTTCGTCACGGTCGAATTCGCGCGAAATCAGGATGATGTCGAGCGCGCGCCCGTCGACGGTGGTGAAAATCTGCGCATCGACGATGTTGCCGCCGGCAGCCGCACAAGCTCCGGCGATTACCGACAGCAGGCGGGGGTGATCTTGCGCCAGCACGGTGATCTCGGTCACCGCCTCGAATTCGCGGGTTCGCACCATGGTCGACAGTTGCTTGCCAGCCTCGTCAGCGGCGCGGATGAATTCGGCGTGGCGTTTCTGGTCTTCGAAATCGACAGTCAGCAGATAGGCGTCATAGTGCAGCTTGACGTATTTCTGGCGCAGCTCCTCCGGCCAATCGGCAAGTGCCGTTGCCAACGTCTCGCGCGCCGCAGCCGTCCGCTCGGCCCGCGACAGCTCGGAAAAGCCGCCGGTCAGCAAAAGCTCGGTCTCGTAATAGAGCGTGCGCAAAAGTTGGCCCTTCCAGCCGTTCCACACGCCAGGACCAACGCCGCGAATGTCACACACGGTCAGGATCAGCAAAAGCTTCAGCCGCTCGACCGATTGCACGACGCTTGCAAAATCGTCGATCGTCTTGCGGTCGTTGAGGTCGCGCGTCTGCGCCGTCATCGACATGACCAGATGGTTCTCGACCAGCCAGGCAACTGTCTCGGTATCGGTAGGCGACAGGCCCATATGCGGGCAGACCCGCCGCGCGATCTTGGCGCCGGCTTCCGAGTGATCTTCCGGACGGCCCTTGGCGATGTCGTGCAAAAGCACCGCGACATAAAGCGCCTCGCGCTGCTTCTGGATGCCAGGGATCAGCGTATGCGACAGCGGGTGGATCTTGGCGCCGTCGCCATGCTCGATCTCCGACAAGACGCCGATGCAGCGCAGCAGATGCTCGTCCACCGTATAGTGGTGGTACATCGAAAATTGCATCATCGCGACGATCTTGCCGAAATCGGGGATCAGCCGCCCAAGCAGCCCCGCTTCGTTCATCCGCCTGAGGTTGAGCTCGGGGTTGCGGTCCGAGGTCAGCACGTCGAGGAACAGCCGGTTGGCCTCGGCATTGCGCCTGAGGCCGCGATCGACAAGCCCGAGCGAGCGGGTGAGCAACTTCAGCGCGTTGGGATGCAGCTCCAGCCCGTGCCGGTCGGCGAACCAGAAGAAGCGCACCATGTTGACCGGATCGCGCTCGAACACCTTGTCGTCGGCGACAGTGATGCGATGGTTGTCGATGATGAAGTCGCTGGTGCCGGCAAGCTTGCGCCGGCGCCGTGAAAAGCCCTGCAGGAACCGGTTGAAGCCGGGCACGTCCTTGACCTGCTCTTCTTCGAGCGCAGCACAGAAGATGCGGGTCAGGTCGCCGACTTCCTTGGCGACGAGGAAGTAGTCCTTCATGAAGCGTTCGACCGCCGATAGCCCCGGCTGGTTGGTGTAGCCCAGCCGCTCGGCGATCTCGCGCTGGATGTCGAAATGCAGCCGCTCTTCCGGCTTGCCGGTCAAAAAATGCATGTGGCAGCGCACCGCCCACAAGAAATCCTCGGCCTCGACGAACTGGCCATACTCGCCTTCGGTGAATACGCCCTTGTCGATCAGTTCGGCGCCGGTGCGCACGCGGTAGTAATATTTGCCGATCCAAAACAGCGTATGCAGGTCGCGCAGGCCACCCTTGCCGTCCTTGATGTTCGGCTCGACAACATAGCGGCTTTCGCCTGCCTTGGCGTGGCGGGCGTCGCGCTCGGCGAGCTTGGCCTGGACAAATTCGGCCCCGGTATCCTTCACCAGCTCACGGTCGAAGCGCTCGATCAGCTCGTTGCAGAGCGGTTCTTCGCCCCAAAGGAAGCGCGCTTCCAGGATCGCCGTGCGGATGGTGATGTCGCCGCGCGCAAGACGCAGGCACTCGTCGATATTGCGGGTGGCGTGGCCGACCTTCAGCCCCATGTCCCACAGCATGTAGAGCATGTATTCGACGATCTGCTCGCCCCACGGCGTCTGCTTGTAGGGCAGCAAGAACAGCAGATCGATGTCGGACCCCGGCGCAAGCGTGCCGCGGCCATAGCCGCCGACGGCCACCACCGCCATGCGTTCGGCCGAGGACGGGTTCTTGGCCCGGTAAACATGGGTGACGGCGAAATCGTAGAGGACGCGGATGATCTCATCCATCAGGTGCGAGATGCGCGTCGCGCAGGCGGTGCCGCTGCTGTCTTCCATCAGCATCTTTTCGGCGACGCTCTTGCCGGCGGCGATCCGCTCCTTGAACAGTAGCAAGGCCTTGGCGCGAAGGGCGGGATCGGCACCGTCGCCGCCTGTGGCGCTGGTCAGCGCCGTCAGTTCGCGGCGCAGTTCGTCCGCGTTGATCAGCTGTTCGAGCTTGAGCGGGATTTTTGTCATCTGCCTCGGCTGGCCTTGCCCTTGTGGCGGCGTCTATAGCGCGAATTTTTTGCCATGGGTATGGCGCTGAGAAGAGCCGCATCCGTCAGGGGCGGTTCGCATTGACCTTCCCCCTGTTGGAAGCCCTATGCTGATTCTTTGAAGAAGCGTGGATTTTTAGCAATGAATGACAAGCACGCCCACCATCATCATCCTGCAAAGACGCCCGCCGCGCCGGAAACAGTGGTTCGCGACCCTGTCTGCGGCATGATTGTCGATCCGGCCGCCGGCAAGCCGACGCTCGAACATAAGGGCCATCTGTTCCATTTCTGCAGTGCTTCTTGCCGCGACAAGTTCGCCAAGGAGCCCGAAAAATTCATCAGCGCCACCGATCCGGTCTGCGGCATTGACGTCGCCCGTGACAGCGCCAGGCATTTCCTCAAGCACGAAGGCAGCGGCTACTATTTCTGCTCATCGAGCTGCGAGGGCAAGTTCACCGCCGAGCCGGCAAAATACCTTGGCGACAAGCCGGCCGCCGCACCGGCGCCAAAGGGCTCGCAATACACCTGCCCGATGCATCCCGAGATCATTCGCGACAAGCCCGGCTCCTGCCCGATCTGCGGCATGGCGCTGGAACCTGTCATGCCGACCGGCGACGAGGGGCCGAGCCCCGAGCTTGTCGACTTCACCCGCCGGTTCTGGGTCAGCGCCATCCTGTCGATCCCGCTTCTGATCATCACCATGGGGCCCATGGTCGGCCTGCCCGTGCGCGACTGGATCGGCGAACGGACCGCTGTCTGGCTCGAACTTGTGCTCGCAACGCCTGTCGTGCTGTGGGCGGCGCTGCCGTTTTTCCATCGCGGCTGGGAATCCGTCCTCAACCGCAGCCCCAACATGTGGACTCTGATCTCGCTCGGTGTCGGTGCAGCCTACATCTACAGCGTTGTCGCCACCCTCTTCCCCGACCTGTTCCCGCATCAGTTCCGCGGTCATGGCGGCTCGGTGCCGGTCTATTTCGAGGCGGCGGCGGTCATCATCGCACTGGTCTTCCTCGGCCAGGTTCTGGAGTTGCGCGCCCGCGAGCGCACCGGCTCGGCCATCCGCGCCCTGCTCGATCTCGCCCCCAAGACGGCGCGGCGCATCGCCGATGACGGCTCGGAAAGCGAAGTGCCACTGGAGCAAGTCGTCAGCGGCGACCGCCTGCGCATCCGGCCCGGCGATGCGATCCCTGTCGACGGCGTAGTGCTCGAAGGCCGCTCTTCGGTCAATGAATCGATGATATCAGGCGAACCGGTCCCGGTCGAAAAGGTCGAGGGCGAAAGGCTGACCGGCGGCACGCTCAACAAGAACGGTTCGCTGATCATGCGCGCCGACAAGGTCGGTGCCGACACCGTGCTGTCGCAGATCGTCGAGATGGTCGCCAAGGCCCAGCGCAGCCGCGCGCCGATCCAGGGCCTCGCCGACCGCGTCTCGTTCTACTTCGTGCCGGCGGTGGTGGTGATCGCCATCGCTGCTTTCATCGTCTGGGCGATTTTCGGCCCCGAGCCGAGCATGGTCTTCGCCATCGTTTCGGCTGTGTCGGTGCTGATCATCGCTTGTCCTTGCGCGCTTGGCCTTGCCACGCCGATGTCGGTGATGACGGCCACGGGCCGGGGTGCTCAGGCCGGCGTGCTGATCAAGGATGCCGAAGCGCTTGAGCGCTTCTCCAAGGTCACCACCCTCATTGTCGACAAGACCGGCACGCTGACCGAGGGCCGGCCCCAGCTGACCGACGTGGTCGCCGCCAGGGGCATCACGGAGGATGAGTTGCTGTCGCTCGCCGCCGGGCTCGAAAAAGGCTCCGAGCACCCGCTCGCCGAAGCCATCGTCGAAGGAGCGGCCAAGCGTGGCGTGGCCGTGCATGACGCGAAGGACTTTGAATCCATCACCG
Organism: Aminobacter sp. 01T433; assembly: GCF_056398585.1. NCBI lineage: Bacteria > Pseudomonadati > Pseudomonadota > Alphaproteobacteria > Hyphomicrobiales > Phyllobacteriaceae > Aminobacter > Aminobacter sp. 01T433. The sequence continues at coordinate 6,476 of NZ_JBFTPR010000022.1, read as the reverse complement.
GCAAGGGTGTGTCAGGCACCGTCTCCGGTCGCAAGGTCGCGCTCGGCAATGCCGCGATGATGGCCGATCTCGGCCTCGACACGGCCGAGCTTGCGGCAAGTGCCGATGCCCTGCGCGGCGATGGCAAGACCGCCATGTTCGTCGCCGTCGATGGCAAGCCGACCGGCATCGTCGCTGTCGCCGATCCGATCAAGGCGACGGCGGCCGAGGCGATCCGCACCCTGCACGGTCTTGGCCTCAGGATCATCATGGCGACCGGCGACAACGAGCGCACCGCCAAGGCGGTGGCCCAGAAGCTTGGCATCGACGAGGTCCGCGCCGACATGTTGCCGGAGAGCAAGAAGGCGCTGGTCGACGAGCTGCGTGCCAAGGGCCAGGGCGTCGCCATGGCCGGCGACGGCGTCAACGACGCACCCGCACTTGCCGCGGCCGATGTCGGCATCGCCATGGGCACAGGTGCCGACGTCGCGATGGAAAGCGCTGGCATCACGTTGCTCAAGGGCGATCTGGGCGGCATTGTCCGCGCCCGCAAGCTGGCTCAGGCGACCATCGGCAACATCAAGCAGAACCTGTTCTTCGCCTTCATCTACAACGTCCTGGGTGTTCCTGTGGCCGCCGGCGTCCTATATCCGGTGCTCGGCACGCTTTTGTCGCCGATGATTGCCGCCGCCGCGATGAGTCTGTCGTCGGTGTCGGTGATTGCCAACGCGCTCAGGCTCAGGGCCCTCAAGCTCTGAAGCCCGGCACCGAAAAAAGGACTTTTGGATGAACTGGATGAAGAGGATTGTGCTTGGCCTGATGGCGGCCGGCATGCTGGTAGCGGTGCTGCTCGAAACTGCACCGGCCTAGACCACCGATCGCAGCGCATATGGCGGCACCTGCCGCCAACAGCGCTGTAACAGGGGGCCGAGATCAAGCAGACGCAAGCCTGGCTGGCCGCGAACCCGGCGAAGTGAGATAGATAGTGGCGGAAACCGGATAGGAGCCCGCCATGTCTTCAACATCGAAGATGCCTTCTTCACCGCAAGACGCCTCACTGTCCAAAACAACGACGCTTCCTTCCGGCGAAGTCGTTCCCGTGCTCGGCCAGGGCACCTGGATGATGGGCGAGGCGCGCGGCAGCGCGGCTGACGAGGTTGCGGCACTGAGGCTCGGGCTCGATCTGGGCGTGACGCTGATCGATACCGCCGAGATGTATGGCAGCGGCGGTGCCGAAAAAGTGGTGGGCGAGGCCATCGCCGGGCGTCGTGACGAGGTTTTCCTGGTCTCCAAGGTGCTGCCGTCCAACGCCTCGCGCAACGGCGTCGTCAGGGCTTGCGAGGCGAGCCTCAAGCGCCTGCACACCGACCGCATCGACCTCTATCTGCTGCACTGGCGCGGCGGCGTGCCGTTGTCGGAAACCATCGCCGTGTTCGAAGAGCTGCGCCAGTCAGGCAAGATCCGCCATTGGGGCGTCAGCAATTTCGACACAGACGACATGGAGGAAATGGCCCGCCTGCCTGCAGGCCAGAACGCCCAGGCCAACCAGGTGCTCTACAATCTAACGCGGCGCGGCATCGAGTTCGACCTGATATCCCTGTGCCGGAAAAGCGGCTTGCCTGTCATGGCCTATTCGCCGGTCGAGCAGGGCGCTTTGGCCAACAACAAGGGCCTTGCCGCGATTGCTCACCGCCACGATGCCACCGCCGCGCAGATCGCGCTCGCCTGGGTCATGGCACAGCCAGGCGTCATCGCCATCCCCAAGGCGACGAGCCTCGAACATTTCAGGCAGAACGCCGCCGCGCGCGACATCAGCCTTACATCAGAGGACCTTGCCGAGCTCGACCGACTTTTCCCGCCGCCTGCCCGCAAGCGCCCGCTGGAAATGATCTGAGCGGCGGTTCGCAGGCGCCGCAAGCTGTCGGCAGCGCGGATTCGACCCCTGCCACTGCGTGAAGAAGTGAGACTTCCTCAATCATACAGCCGCAACCTGCCTCGATCATAGGTTGTGGGTATTTATGCAACACGTCGTTGATGATATCGCCCGCACAGGCAGGATGACCTTGCGGAAATCCAAGGCTTGGCAATCATCTGCGAGTTGGGGATGGGGTGCAACGACGGAGATGTGTCGTGAGCGCTGTCCTGTTGCCAAAAAGCCCATCCTGCTGGCGAGTGCTGGATCGGCTTTCGACCACCACAGCGCTTGCCTTGTTCTGTGGCGCAGGCGCGACCGCGCTTGTGGCCGCAACAGGCCCGGCATTCGCCCAGGCGATCTCCGCCACCAATGGCGCCCAGGTCACCGTGCCAAGCGTTTCATTTCCGGCGACCACCTACTCGACCGGAGCCTTCGCCCAGAACGGCTACATTTTGTTTTCTACAGGGGTGAATGCCGGCACGCCGAGCCGGATCACCGGCAGTGGCCTCACCATGACGACAGGCGGCGACCGCGCCTTTGTCGGACGGGTTGAACAGAACGGAGAAATCGTCCTCAACACCAGTTCGTTGACGACCACCGGCAGCCTCGCCAACGCCTTGTCGGCCGATATCGGCACGATCACCGGAACCAACCTCACCATCGTGACGCGCGGCCCCACTTCGAGCGGAGCCGTCGCGGCGAACGGTAGCACGATCGCGCTGACGGGCGGCACGATCGACACGTTCAATACCAACAGCCTGGGGCTGAATTCGGCCACCGGCTCGACGGTGACAGCCAGCGACGTCACCATCACCACGCGCGGCGCCGGCAGCAGCGGCGTGGTCGCCAATAGTGGTTTCATCGGGTTCATGCGGGGCTCGGTCACGACGCAAGGCAACAACGCCGTGGGCTTCCAGGCGACCAATGGCGGCACTATCCAAACCATCGGGCCGCTGACGGTGTTAACCCGTGGCGCCAACTCCCATGGCGTCAGGGCCGACAGTGGCGGCTCGGTCGATATCGGCGCGGGCGCTTCCATCACCATCAACGGCACTGACGCGCTGGGACTCTTCGCAACCGACGCGGGCTCGACCATCAGGGCCGCGAACGCCACCATCCTGGTGACCAATTTCGGCGGATTCGCCGTCGGGGCCGAGGCCGGCGCAACCATCACGGTGACCGACAGCGTGGCTACCAGCATCAACAGTGCTTTGCGCGTTGGTCCGGGAGGAACGATCAACGCCACCAACGTGGTTGCGACCGCGACCGGCAACAATGCATTAGGGGTGTTCGCCAATGCCGGCACGATCAATATGACGGGGGGTTCGGTCACGGCGCTCAATGGCGGCGGCGACCACGGCTTCAATGCGTCAAACGCGGCCATCATCAACGCAGATGGTGTTGTCGTGAACGCCAGCGGGAACGGGATCAACCTCAGCCCCGGGGCGCGGGCGACATTTCGCAACGGCACCATCGACAGCGTAGGCAGTGGCGTCAATGTCAGGGTGGCTTCGACGGCTGAAGTGTCGAACAGCGTGATCACGACGACCGGAGACAACGGCTTCGGCCTCCATGCGATGAATCCAGGCTCTTCGATCAAAGCCGTCGGCATTAGCGTCACCACCAGCGGGGCAAATGCCCACGGCGCTGTCGTGGAAGACAACGCAGTGCTCAGCCTCGCCAACAGCACGCTGACGGCAAATGGCGGCGGCGCAACTGGCCTGTCCGCGATCGGCCCAGCGGGTAGCATCCAGACGGCGACCTTGAACCAGGTGACGCTCGCTAGCCCCCAGGGCGCCTCGATTGCGGTAGATGGCGGCACGGCGAATGTCGCCTTCAACAATTCCACTGCGGTCATCAACAACGGCCTTTGGCTGAATGTGGCGACATCCGACGCGGCAAACCCGACGGTTGCCAACATCACGGTCGATCCCTCGATCATAAAGGGCGCGGCTCTCACCGACGCGCTGAGCACGTCCAATGTTTCGCTTCTGGCCGGCTCGCTGTGGACGATGACTGGCAACTCGAACGTCACCAGCCTGGCGAACGATGCCAGCACGATCAACTACACGGCGCCCGTCGGCGATCCGACGCAGCTTTCGAGTTACAAAACGCTGACGGCGGTGAATTATGCCGGCCAGGGTGGCAGGCTGGGGCTCAACACGTTCCTCGCCGCCGATAGCTCGCCGTCCGACCGGCTGGTCATCGATAGCGGAACGGCAAGCGGCACAAGCACTCTTCTGATCAAGAATGCCGGCGGCCTCGGCGATGTCACCACCGCCAACGGCATCCTGGTGGTCGATGCGGTCAATGGCGGCACCACGACACCTGGTGCTTTCGCCCTTGGAGCGCCGGCGGTCGCCGGCCCTTACGAATACACGCTGTTCCGCGCGAGCGTCGATGCCTCAGGGCCTGAGAACTGGTACCTGCGCTCGACGCTCGATTGTACGCTGGCCCCGACCCTGCCAGCGTGCCTGCAGCCGCCCGTGCCGCAGCCACCGGCGCCGCATTATCGCCAGGAGGTGTCGCTCTACACGGCCATGCCGGTTCTGGTCGCCACCTATGGCCGCGGGCTGATCGACACGCTGCATGAACGCATGGGCGGCGATGCGCAGTTGCTGAGCCCAGGCCGCGATCACCAGCCCGATGGCGCCTGGGGACGGGTGATCGGCCAATGGGGCCACCGCGAAGGCGATGCGGTCGGCATCTATGGCAGTGACGGTCCCGCCTTCGACTATTCCTACGGCGCCTTGCAGTTCGGGCTCGACCTGCATCGCAAGGACTTTGACGACGGCAAGCGCGACAATGCCGGTGTCTATTTCGCGCTCGGCCGTGCCAGCGCCGATGTCGAGCACAGCCTGCTGGGCACCAGCATCCCTGCTGGTACCGACGATTTCACCGCCTTCAGTATCGGCGGCTACTGGACCCGGTTCGGCGCCAACAACTGGTATCTCGACGGCGTCGTCCAGGCGACCTGGTACGATATGGAGATGAGCGCCAATCGCGGCCTGCAGCCAGGCGACACCGACGGCTTTGGCCTCGCCGCCTCGCTGGAAGGCGGTTATCCCTTCGACCTCGGCAACAATTGGCTGCTCGAGCCGCAGGCGCAACTTGTCTACCAGGCGATCAACATTTCCGGCTTTAACGACGGGGCCGCCAACGTCAGTTATTCCGACACTGACTCGTTGGCCGGGCGGGTCGGCGCGCGGCTGTCGCGCAGCTGGGACATCGCCGGCAGCGGCTCCTCAGCGCCGCGCAAGCTGACCTTGTGGGGCCGTGCCGACATTTGGCACGAATTCCTTGGCGACCCCACGACCGAGTTCTCCTCGGCCACCGGTCCCATCCCCTTCACGGCCGATCTCGGCGGCACCTGGGGCAAGCTTGGCCTCGGCGGTGCCATGCAGCTCAGCGACGTCACCACGCTCTATGGCAATGTCAATTACGAAGCCGCCTTCAACGGCGGCGACCATGCCTGGGAAGGCAAGGCGGGGCTCAAGGTCAAGTGGTGAAAATTGCTCCCGCCGGTGCAGGCACAAGCGTCGGGCGATTGGTAAAAGGCCGAAGCGCCGATCGGCCTTTCACAAGCGCGAACATCGCGAGAAACGCTTCAATCGTTCTTGACCGCGCAAATGCCGTTCGCTCCGTGCTTGCCGGTGTAGGATACGGAAGCAGACCCATCCGGGTTGATGCTCAGCGAGATCGTCACCCCGCTGCCCTTGGCCTCGTAGTAGTTGTTGTTGAATTTCTTCAGCTTGCCTTCCTTGCCGTTGATGTAGATCGGGCCGCCCTCATCGGCGTGAACTTCGATCTTGCCGGGACAGGTGGCATTCACCAGCGGGATGGACGCACTTGCCTCCCAGGCCATTGAGGTGGTTGCCAAGAAAACAGCTGCACCGACGAATTGCTTTCTCATCTTCTTCTCCTGATCGACGTTGCTGAATACTTGCACTGTCGCGCAGCATTTGTTTGCCTGCAAGCTTCATCGCATGGTTACGGACCGGACGAATGACTTCGAGATTGCCTCACAGGCATGCAACGACGGGCTCTGTGTGAGATAATTTAGCATCACTTCATGCAAATTAGATGCGCCCTCTCGCACGACGCGGCGGTTTATGTGTAACCTTGCGGAAGGTGCTTCATTCGGCAGTGCCTGCCGAACGGACGCCAGGGGACATAGTCGCAGTTGAGAGTAACGCGTGGCAAAGTCCGGTTCCGCCCGGCGGAACGGTCGCCACCACGTGAACGCTCGTTCCGGAGGATGGGAATGAAAGCTGGTTTTGTTTGGACCCTCGTTTTCGGCGGCCTTCTCACCGTTCCGGCAGTCGCTGCCGACATTGTTTCCCCAGTCAGTCCGGTAGCGACGCCGATAGTCGAGCAGGGATGGACGTTTTCGGTGACGCCCTATTTCTGGGCGGCGGGGCTCTCGGGCGACTCCGCGCAGTTCGGCTTGCCTGTCGTTCATATCGATTCGAGTTTCAGCGATATCCTGGATGAACTCGACTTTGCCGCGATGGCGATCGCCGAAGCGCGGAACGGGCGCTACAGCATCTTTGGCGATTTGATCTACTCCAAGATTTCGTCC
>NZ_JBFTPR010000021.1:0-95019 GCF_056398585.1 Aminobacter sp. 01T433 | reverse complement strand
GCCTGTTCGTCAAGCGCTCGCTCGGCTCCGGCTATGCCGGCATCGACAACACGCTGTTTTACAAGGACGGCACCATGATGCTGCTCGGCGACGCCAAGAAGATGACGGAAGAAATCGTCAAGGCCATGGATCACTGAGCCAAGCGCTCAGGCGATCTCGCTGCAGCCAGAACTGAAAAAAGCCCGGCAAATGCGCCGGGCTTTTTTGTCGCCATCAGCTGGGTCCTATTGCACCAGTATGTCCGGGCGGCCAAATCTGGCTTCATCCGCTCGACCTTGCCGATGGTGATGCGCGCCGAGCCGGCTGATATCGTCGAACCCATACGGTCGTGGCCGATTTGGAACGAAATTCGCACCACCTAGGGGCATCCGACCTCCGTATCCTTAGTTGTCCCGCTTTTGCCAAGCTGCCTTGGACTTAAGGCTCTGCTGTTGGATGAATGAAATCTGGGGCTCAGTCACAGATGCCGGGCGCTGGTCGAGCTTTGACAACTACGTCTACCAACGTGGTAAGAGGCCAACGAGAACTACGCCGGTGCCAGATGAATCGTAGCCAGGGCTCAGGACAGCCAGTACCGCGTGTCGTGTAATTTTTGTCGAGCCGCGGTCGAACACCCCGTTTGTTCCGTGGCTGGAGACCGCCGAATGGCATTTCGATTTGTACATACAGCCGATATTCACCTCGATTCACCTCTCCGTTCTCTGGCGATGCGAAACCCGGCTCTTGCCGAGCTCGTCGGAGACGCCAGTCGCCAGGCTTTTGTCTCCATCGTGGATCTATGCCTAACAGAAGGTGTCGATGCCCTCGTCATTGCCGGCGATCTTTATGATGGCGATCAGACCTCGATGAAAACCGCGCGGTTCCTAGCATCGCAGATGACACGTCTTCACCAAGGCGGCATCAGGGTTTTCAAGATCCGCGGCAATCACGACGCCATGTCGCGGATATCGAAACAGCTGGTGTTTCCGGACACAGTAACGATTTTCGGCGGTCGTCCCCAGCCCGTGCTCCAAACAGCTGGCGGGCTGGATGTCATGTTTCACGGATTGAGCTTCGCGAGCCCTAAGGCACCGGAAAGTCTGCTCGCCAAATATTCCGCTGCACGCGAAGGAGCGGTCAATGTGGGCATCATGCACACCAGCCTGGCTGGATCGCCCGGTCACGACGTCTACGCGCCGTGCAGCGTCGCTGATTTGCACAACCACGGCTTTGATTTCTGGGCGCTCGGGCACATTCACGTCCGCAAAATCCATCCAGGAGCAAGCACGGTGGTGATGCCAGGAATGCCGCAAGGCAGGGACATCAACGAGGCCGGAGAAAAATCCGTCACTTTGGTAACGATACGTGACGACCGTTCCGTCGAGATTGAGGAAAGGCTGACGAGTGTCGCGCAATTCGAGCGCGTGAACATCGATGTGACCGGGACGATGGAAGGCCCTGAAGTCATCGGACGAATCCGATCCGCACTTGAAGATATCCGGGCGTCGGTCAGATCCCGGCACGTTGTGGTCCGTCTCGGTCTGACAGGGGCGACGCCTTTGTCGTGGGCACTGATCCGCGACAGGGACCTGCTGCTGGCGGAAGCCGAGCAGGTCGCGGAGCAGGCAGGCGACACATGGGTGGAAAAGCTGGAGCTGGACCTCTCTCCGCCCAGGACGGAGGCTTTAGAAGGTATCGCGGATCCGATTTTCGAACTCGCTGAATCCATGCGCGCCAACGCCAGCTCGGAAGCCTTCCGTGCCGAAGCGAGGGCATTGGTCCAAAAAACGATTGCGGATCTTCCCCCCGACGGGCGCGACTTCGCCGGCAAGGATGAGGCTGCGCTCGAATTGTTCCTCGATAGTGTCCTTGCCAGCGGCACTGACCTGGTCACGGCCCGCCTCAAGGCAGGTGGATTGCAATGAGGCTCCGGCGGCTCGATCTCATTCGATATGGAAAGTTCACTGACAGGACGATCGAGTTCGGCCCAAGACCGGAGTCTGGGCCAGACCTGCACATTGTGTTCGGGCTGAACGAAGCCGGCAAGTCGACTGCGCTTTCGGGCTATCTGGACTTGCTGTTCGGCATCGAAGAACGCAGCCGCTACAATTTCCTTCATGAATATAGCGCCATGCGCATAGGCGGCGTGCTCGAATTCGGGGGAGAGGAGCATACATTCTCGCGCACGAAACAACGAAACAACTCGCTGTTGAACGCTCTGGGGCAACCGGTGAGCGAGGTGGCGATAACGGCCCATCTCGCAGGTCTGTCCCGGGACGCATACGGCACCATGTTCTCGTTGGACGACGAGACGCTGGAAGCAGGCGGAAAATCGATCCTGGAGTCGCGTGGGGACCTGGGCAAGCTGCTGTTCACGGCCAGCGCCGGTCTCGGGCAGGCCAGTGACACATTGAACGCGCTCGAAGCTGAAGCGGACGGGCTCTATCGCAGACAGGCACACGGAACCGAACTTGCGCTTCTAAAGAAGCGACTTGCGGAACTGAAGTCTGGGAAGGATGCAATCGACACATTGGCGTCGACGTTCGAGACCCTTGAGGCCGAACGTCTTGACGCGACTGAAAAATACGATGGCAGCATCGCCGAACGGTCGGTGCTGTCGGCTCGGCTCGATACCATTGCGAAGTATCTGCGCGCGGTTCCTATCCTCGCGGATATCCGACGCAAGTCAGCCCGGCTGACTGAATTGCCTGACATCGCTTCACCCCCACGGACTTGGACAGGCAGTGTCGCCGAGATGATCGATGACGACGCAAGCCTGAGAACGCGGCTGTCAGCGAACGTCGACGAGGTCGACCGAGTGACAATGAAAATCGCGTCGGTCGAGATGGACGATATGATTCTTGCGATCTCCGAGCGAGTTCGCGGACTGGCGGATCGCAAGGTGCGATACATCTCGGCCGGCTTGGACCTGCCCAGTCGCAGGACGGACCTGCAAATACTGGATATCGCCGTGGCGACCTGCCTTGCTGCTCTGGGACGGTCCTCCGAGTCGGACCCTGCCGCGCTGCTTTTGCCTGCTGCCATTGTCGGCGCCGTTCGCAATATGGTCGAACAGCGATCAGGGATCGCCACGAGCGTACGCGTCGCACGCGATGAAGCGGCCGCAGCCCATGATGCGCTTCAGACAGCACGAGATCGCGTTGGCGAAGAAAGGGCTGTGCCCGAGCCTGCCAGGGCAAGGCTGACCTCGGCCTTGTCGAAAGCGAGGGGGAGTGGGCACATACGGGAAATCAAGACAGCACGAGAGGTGGAGGACGAGCGCGGAATTCGATGGGAGGCCGCGATCCGCCGCCTGCATCCCTGGGCGGGAGATGCTCAGGCGCTGGCCAATATTTCGGTTCCTAGCGCCCGCCAGCTTGGCGCATGGAAAAGCCGCTCGGGAGAGCTCAAGACGAACAGGGAGGTTCTCTGCGAACGTCTTGGAGAATACCAAGGCAATCACGAATTGCTCTCGGCGCGACTGGAGGCTCTTCGCGCCTCGGTCGATGTAACAGACGATGAAGCCGCCACCGCCATTCGGCGTGCCCGGGACGAGGCTTGGGCAAGGCATCGGCATGATCTTAAGGGTGAAACGGCCGACGATTTTGCGGCAGTGCTGGCTCGTGACGACAATGTTGGAGCAGTTCGCCTGGCCAATGCGCGCGAGCTCGCTGAAATCCGGACGACGATTCGCAGCCTCGCTGAAACCGCGGCAGTCATCTTGCGGGTGCGCGATCAACTTTCGCAGATCGACTTGGACGTGGACGCAATACTTTCGGAAATCCGCGTTGCGGCGAGAGATCTGCTCGGCGAATGCCTGGAGTCGTCGCCTGAGCGTCTGATCGAACTGATCGAGGACCGTATTTCTGCCCGGACCGATGCGCTCGCGGCGTGGGAGGAGATCGAGGTCGCGCGTAAGAAGATTGGTCGGGTGACCGACGAGGAAAACCGCATACGCCTGGAGCTGAGCGGGGCGCTGGAGAGTGTCGGCATAAGGTCGGATGCCCGCGAGAGTTTGGAGACGATCATGGTCGTCACAGAGCTGTTCCTCGACAGGCAGGTCAAAGTCGACGCTGAACGCGCCGAGGCGATCAAAACAGTTAGCGCGCAGGAGGAGTATCTGGCAGCCAGACGACGGGCTGTGGACGTGGCCGAAAGGCGTGAGGACGAATGGCTGGCCGGCGTTGCGGAGGCGCTTAAAGGCACCTGGCTAGAGAATGGGCTTTCGGCGCCCAGTGTCGGCAACGTACTTGATCAACTGGCCGAACTGTCCAAGACCATCCAGGATCGGGATGCGATGCAGCTCCGCATCGCAAAGATGGAGGCAGACAGAGATAGTTTCATTGCCGAGGTTACCGCTGCAGCAGCCGAGGCGGGTGACCTGGCGGACGACGAGCCGGAACAGTTGGTGATCCGGCTTGCTGAGCGCCTGGAACGCGCTGACCGCAGTCGCGAGGCGAAGGCAAGCCTCGTCAACGACCTACAGCGCCTGCGAGATGCTCGTGACACCCTCGATGTCGAAATCGCCGCGCATGAACGCCGCAAGAATGAGGTGTTGGGCGTCTTTGGTGTAACCACTTTATCCGAAGTCGTGGAACGCGACGAGCTGCTGCGCGACAGGGATCGTCTGCGCATGGCCGTGGCCGAACTTGAAGAGCAGTTGTTGGCCGAACTCGCGGTGGAGGAGATCGCGCAGGCGCGTTCGATGTTGGACGCTCTCGACTTAGATCGCCTCGCAATCGAGAAGGCTGAAAGCGAGCAACGGCTCCAGGGTGTCGACGAAACGATCCAACAACAGCTTATCCGGCAGACGCGAGCGGCCGACAAGCTGGACGCCATTGGCGGCGACAGCGCTGTTGCCCGAATAGATGCCGAACGTCGCACCGTCCTTCTGGAAATTGAGGAAAAAGCTGTCCGTTACATCGAGCTGAAACTGGGCGTTATGTCCGCTGGAAATGCTCTGCGCGCATACCGCGAGCGTCATCGCTCCGCGATGATGGCGCGTGCATCGGACGCTTTCGTGCTCATCACGCGCGGTCAATACTCTGGCCTGGCAACCCAGCCTGTGAAAGGCGGCGAGGTCCTGATCGCATTGCAACGCGACGGGCAGTCCAAGGTCGCCGACGCCTTGTCAAAGGGTGCGCGTTTTCAGCTCTATTTGGCCCTGAGGCTTGCCGGCTACTACGAGTTTGCCCAGTTTCGACCCTCAGTGCCATTCATTGCCGACGACATCATGGAAACCTTCGACCATGTCCGATCCGAAGAGGTTTTCAGGTTGTTCGGAGAGATGGCGAGCGCGGGCCAGGTAATCTACCTGACCCATCACCAGCACCTGTGCGAGATCGCCAAAACGGTTGTGCCGGGCGTAACGATCCACGAGCTCGGATAGGCAGACAGAAGGGGCAATCAATGCAGACCGGCCTCACGACCGCACTTGATATTGGCCCCAACGCCGCCAGCGTATCTCGTTTAGAACACTGCCAAATACTTGAGCAGCGATATAATGCCGATAATAATCACGATTATTTGGACGATCTGTCGCGTTCTGCCGTCTATGGGCAGCCGCTGGACGAGGTAAAGGACCAACACGATCACGAGAAATGTGATCAGAATGCCGATTAGGACTGATGACGCCATTTGGCTCTCTCCTTGGAAACCGAACTGTGCGCTGCAATAGCTATGGTCGGATGGTCAATTGTTGCGATCAGGACCAGCGACCACTTGTTTCACTCGAAGCCTTTGCAGCGGCCAAGCCGATCAAAATGCCGACAAAGGCGGCCATGCCGACCAAGGCAGCGGTTGTCCGCGGGTTCTCGCGGGAAGCCTCTGATACCGACTGCGCTTGCGTACGGAGCTGCTGCGCTGCCTGCGACGCACGCCCTGATGCGCTATCATAGACTTCGCTCGCCGTGTCGCGAGCATCGTCCAAAAGTGCCGCACTTCGCTTCGAAATGGATTTGTTGATCTTGGTTATCTCCTTGCGCAGTTCGGAGATCTGCTTTTCGAGCGTCTTTTGGATATCGGCGATGTCAGGGGGATCAACCTTCGGTGCGTCAACCATCATTTTTTCCTTCAATTACAACCTGATAACAACGTAGCGGCGCAGCAATCGTTCCCATCCGCTTTCTCCAAATTCCAGCTCTCGGATGCGGTGGCCAGAGGAACAGGGACGCGGGCTCAATCCTTCATCGGCGCGTCAGCCAAAATCCAGCCTCCCTGCAGGACGTCTCAAAGGGCTCCCCTGCCTTATCGGTCTGGATCCAGTGATGCCGCCTGCAGAGCGTGGGACGGTTGAATAACGCGCAGCCGCCGTTTGCGCGTTGCCGCCTATCGAAATGGCTATGTCGGAAAATTCTCGCGCGGTTTGAGAGGCGCTGGAGCAACAGAAATCGGGATTGTAGTTGATCGAAAAATGCCGGCCGAACGAGCGAAGCCGATAAATGCCAGTCGCCCATCGCCACAGGGCAACTGTGCCTCCTTTGAGGCCCTACAGGCCCTCAATGCCGTCTGATAGATAGGGCCGCGACGTTCTTGGGGCCATCTTTCGAGAAATGTCAGCGCGTCGTGAATAGTGGAAATTTCCCACTCGACGTTGTCCACGTCGCCGACATGAACTGGCAGATTGAAGGGAAGGGCGTTCAAAAAGGGCAACCTCCGCAAATGGTATAGAACAACGCACGCGTGCCCAGTTCGTTGCGGTGGCGAGAAAAATTGATCATTGGAGCTAAATCTGCGCTCTCGGTCGGTCCCCACGGAGTTGCCCGACTATTGTGCGGGTATGATCGTTGCTCGTGGGACGATTTCCCCGCCAGGGACGTTGTTGAGTGTGAGTTGCGGAAAAGTGGGCCGCACGCTCCGCAACCAGAGCGTGGAACCGCGCCGCCAGCTTGAACGTTCTGATATATGTCGGCGTGGCCTGGATGCTCGCATCAGCGCCAAATGCAATTTCGACCACACAATCAGACAGTACAGGTCAGGAATATGGCCATGTCGTCAGACGCCTATGTGAACCGTGTCGCAACCGCTGTGCCTGAACACGAGGTGCATCGTTTTTTTCTCGATTTTGCGGCCTCACTGCTCACCGACGACCCGCGGCGACAGGCAATTTTCGCTCGCATGGCGGACAAGGCAGGCATTGAGCACCGCTATTCATGCTTTGCCCCCACCGCCGATCCCAAAGGCGCGATGCTCGACGTCGGTGAAGTCTTTGCTCGCGGCGCTTTTCCCGGGACGCGCAAGCGCATGCAGATGTTCGAGGCTGCTGCGCCCCAGCTCGCGCGACAGGCCATAGACCGTCTGCTGGTTGGCGAGGACCGTGGACGCATCACCCATCTTCTTGTTACGACATGCACGGGCTTTTCCGCCCCAGGTATCGATCTCGATCTGGTGGCAATGTGCGGGCTGCCGACATCCGTCGAGCGCACGATGATAGGCTTCATGGGTTGTTATGCGGCTATCAGCGCCCTGAAGCTCGCGCGCCACATCGTTCGGTCTGACCCCAAGGCCCGGGTTCTTGCCGTAAACATCGAAGTCTGCACGCTCCATCTCAACGAGACCACCGATTTGGAGAAGTTGCTATCATTCTGTCTTTGGGGCGATGGTTGCGCAGCAGCACTTGTTACATCCGAGCCCCACGGAATCCGCCTCCAAAGTTTCCACGCGGTCGTGGCTGCCGACAAGCGGGATTTGATGACCTGGGGCATCCACGACAACGGCTTCGACATGTTCCTTTCCGGCCAGGTTCCAGCCGCCATCCACGAAGCCTTGACCAACAATGTCAACGACATCCTGGCACACGCCTCAATTAGGGACGTCGGGCTTTGGGCTGTACACCCGGGTGGACGGTCTGTTCTCGACGCGGTTGAGCGGGCGCTGGGCCTCGGCCCGGAAGCATTGAATGCTTCGCGCCAAGTGCTTCGCGAGTACGGCAACATGTCGTCGTCCACAGTGATGTTTGTCGTCGAAAAAATGCTCCGTGGAAGCCGCTCGGGACTGCTGGGCTGCGCCATGGCCTTTGGTCCTGGGCTGACGGCGGAGACCATGATGTTCCACACGGTCAACTGAGCAACACATGTCGACAGAACTCGCATGTCGTCGGATCGCACCGGAAATTCTAGACGGCCTTTCAGCCGACGACCCGAGGGCGATAGCCTCCAGGCGTGACCTCATTCGCATCAACGCGCTGATGTTTCAGGTTGGCGTGATGGTTCGGCTGCTTCGGCGCCATGTCTCGGTGCTGCCAGCGCATATCCTCGAGGTAGGAGCAGGTGACGGGACATTCATGCTGAAGGTTGCGCGCAGGTTGGCGACGCACTGGCCCCGGGTGAAGCTGACGCTTCTGGACCGCTCCGACCTCGTTACTCAAGACTGCCGGGACGACTTTGCAAAGCTTGGCTGGCAGGTCGAATCCGTGACGGCCGACGTCTTCGAGTGGCTGGCTCGTGAGGACCATCCTTGTTTTGATGTCACTACGGCAAATCTGTTCCTGCATCATTTCACGGATGCGGACCTGGCTACTTTACTCTTGAAGTTGCGACCGCAAACAAGGGTTTTCCTCGCCACCGAGCCGCGCCGATGCCGCCTTGCCCTGACCGCATCCCGCCTGCTGCGGGCGATTGGCGCCAACGAGGTCACCCAACATGATGCGCCGGCCAGCGTCCGCGCAGGATTTCGCGGAGCTGAACTCTCCAGTCTGTGGCCAGACGCATCGGGAAGCTTTGTCGAAGAGTGGCGTGCGGGACCATTCACCCATGTCTTCGCAGCGACTGACATTTCGTCGGGGGCGCGCACATGAATTACGATGCGATAGTGATTGGGGCAGGCCCCGCAGGCTCTTCCGCAGCACTGGGCCTTGTCCAACAAGGTTGGACTGTGGCGATCATTGAAAGAACTGAATTCCCGCGTCGCAAGGTCTGCGGTGAATTCATTTCCGCAACCAACCTTGCCTTGTTGGACCGGTTCGGCGTGGGTGATGCTTGGCGGGCCGAGGCGGGCCCCGAAGTTCACCGCATTGGGCTGTTCGTTGCCGAGAGAATGATCGAGGCACCCATGCCGCGCGCTTCGGCGGGAGGGTACGGCCGAGCCTTGGGTCGGGATCTGTTGGACACGCTGCTTCTGAACGCGGCTCGAAAGGCGGGAGCTGAAGTCTTCCAGCCATGGCATGCCGTTGAAATAGTCGCAAACGGCGAGTGCCAGGCCATCCGGATCACGTCGGGGGACAAGGATTTGATGCTTCGCGCTCCCGTGGTCATCGCGGCACACGGGTCATGGGAGCCAGAGAAACTGCCGAGTGGATTGCGCAAGACGCACAGTCCATCTGACCTTTTCGGGTTCAAGGCCCATTTCTGCGGCGCCCAACTTCCCCAGGACTTGATGCCCCTGTTTGTCTTCCTTGGCGGCTATGGCGGCATTGTCTGGTCCGACAATGATCGCCTGTCGATCTCCTGCTGCATCCGGCGCGATGTCCTCGCAAAAGTACGAGCCGCCTCTGGTAGCCAGCCTGCGGGAGATGCGGTGCTGAGGCATATCGTGGCGACTTGTCGAGGCGTGGAGAACACGATCGGCGGAGCAGCTCTTGAGGGCAATTGGCTTGCTGCGGGACCGATACGACCGGGCATCCGTTCCTGCTATACAGATGGCATCTTTCGCGTTGGCAATTTGGCGGGAGAGGCTCACCCAATCGTTGCAGAAGGAATCTCGATGGCGATCCAATCCGGATGGCTGCTCGCTTCGGAACTCACTCGCACCGGTGCCCACGACAAGGTATTGCGAGAGAGTGCAGGTCGAAGATATTCCGCCCTGTGGCGAAGGCAATTTCTTGTCCGCATCCATGCTGCGGGCGCTTTGGCCCGGATCGTTGCGCGCCCGAACCTGGCTGCGGTTGCCGGATCTCTGGTGCAGAACTTTCCGGCACTTCTGACCTTCGGCGCCAAGTTGAGCGGCAAGACCAAGCGTGTTCCAGGGTTCCGCAATGTATGAGCCGTTCCCCAAAACTCCGCTCGGCGCTGTGTGCGAAATCCCTTGCCAGACCGCAAAGACGTCCGGGGGCCTTCGGATGCCGCTCGGAGATGGACGCGCGCCCTAGCGGTTCGCTGTGTGACGCCTACCACTGTGAATGTACCAAAGGAGGCTTACATGACTAAGGTAATTCTTGCATGGATAGCAGTCTTCACAACCATCACATTGGTTTACGCTGGCAGCGGTTCAGGAAGAGAGTGTCGTGAAGTAAACGGCCACAGATCCTGTGTTAAGACGAATGATTCTGAGGGGCGTTGAGGGGAGTCGTCACCGTCGTTGCCTCACCCTGGCGCTAGAAATCGGTCGCGTTGCTTTGCTGCATTTCGTTCGCCAACATCAGGCTCGGATGCAGGGCTATCCGGCTTCAGGGATCGGATGATCTTCAATCCCAGTCGCGAGGCTTGTAGCGGTCTTCCCTCAAACCTTGGGGACTGCCATGCAAGACTATCTCCTGCTGCTGATGCGACGCATGTCGACAACACGGCCATTGCTTTGTCTAACAGCGATCTCAAACCGAATGTTTCCGCGCCATGCCCGATAGATGAAGAACCTACCGCGGCAGTCGACACGGCGGATATCTCGGAAGCCACGATTGCGAAGTAGCCTTTCGCCCTGACTGCAGGTTATCCCCCTGCCTCTGTTGAGATTGGTGCCAATGCTGATGTTAACATTGACATTGGACTGGGCGCTTGCCTCAGGTGGGAGCGCCATTGGTGAGGCTAGCAGGACGATAGCAAGTCCAGTCGACAGATACCAAGATCTAAGCATTGCAATCTCCTGATAGGCTTCCATCGAAGGTAATCAGACGTGGGGCCAACTGACAAGCAGCAGCGCTTCGTCGCCGAATGCGCGGAATGGACCGCTGGGGATCAATTGAAGATGCTCCCAAACGTTGCGCTAGGCAGCGTCAAGGATGAAGGACACGCTGGAATAGGCACTCATCCTGAACTCGCTCGGGTTTCTTCGCTTCCGTCGGTTTCGTGGGCGAGTTCTCCGGCAACGCCCAAAGCTATTCGGGCAAGGCCAAGTTCGGGGTCAACTAGTGAAGCGACGGGAAAAGGTGCCCCACCTGAGAGCCATTGGGAGAGGCGTCGGCGCGGGAGTATTACGCGAGCGGCTTGCGAACTCGACAATGCAAAAAACCATGGGCGGGGCGGGCGCCCATGGCTTCGCGGCAGCCTGGCAGGCCGCCTGCAGCGGAGATCCGTGGGGATCAGATCTACCGCAGTACGCTGGTGACCTTGTCACCTTCGTCGTTGAGCTGAATCGAAACTTTTTCGCCGACCTGCAGGGCCGGAAGGGCAACATCGCGCGGAATGGTGAAGCTCTTGCCGCTCTCGAGCGTAACGACGCGCGTATACGGGTTGAACTTGGCGATCATACCGTTCGAGGACGACGCCAAGGCGGCGCCGGACATGAAGGCGAGTGAAGCGGCTGCGAGAACAAGGGTCTTCATTGAGTGTTTCCTTCTTGGGAGGTGACGCCAACATCGGCGACGTCTCATTTCTAGCGGGCCTCTGTTTCGTGCCGTTTTCTGGGCTGGGCAATAAATGTTTCGTTTGTTTCAATCGGGCTAAAAACGAAGAAAAATGAAAGGACAGGCCGTCACAAAGATGTTTCTGTAGGATCCGGAAATGATCTCACGCCGAGCTTCGCGTCGGAGCCAAGCATCATGGCGGCCGAGCGGACGTGCGGCGCGGCGGGCCGTCAGATTGGGCGAATTGGCTGTGTCGCTGGGTGCGTCTGCGGCGGGGCAGTGGCCCCGCAGGCATGTCGGTTTGGCGCACGAGCCGTTGTGTAGACTGGTGGCTGGATGTGCAATCGCTGGGAGGCAATTCAGGCGACGGGCTTTGCGCTGTCAACCAAACGGCGTGCGGCCGTTAGGTTCCTTTTATCGCGCCGCTGAACTCCAGGCGCGGGCCGTGTGCCACGCCTGCAAATCGCGCCTTGACCGATCGGCAGCTGTCAAATGAGCGGCGATCATGGGATCGATGATATGGGGATCGGTTAGCGGCGCCATATGTCCCGCATCCGGGACCATCACCAGGCGCGCGTCTGGAATCGTTTCCGCGACCATCTCTGTGACCCGCAGACTGGCGAGCGGGCTTTCAAGCGCCATCACTGCCAGCGTCGGGCAAACCAGTTGGGCGCAATTCCCCAACGGCCATGATTTGGTAAGCGAAGCGGCGAGATCCGAGGCCACCTGCGCCGCTTGCGCGGCAAGTTTGTGGCGAAGGGCGCCACTGGAATTCTCCCAGGCGCCTTGGCCATGCCAGAAGTCGATATATACGCGCATGGCCGCAGCCGGCTCATTGGCACCGACAGCGGCATCAATTTCTTCCGCCAGTTCGGTAAGCTTGGCAAGCAAGGCCACGTCGTTTGGATCGCCGTCGCGCAGCAGATGATAAACCGCGGGCTCGATGAGCGTAAGGCTACGCACTAGATCCGGCCTTGCCATGGCGATTTGCATAGCGAGTGCCGCGCCGTGCAGATGGCCGACGACGTGAATTGGCGTGTCGTTGCGCTGCATGACTGCGATCAAGCTTGCCGCGATTTGCCCGAGGCTGTGCGCAGCATGCGTATCGCCATATCCGGGCAAATCTGGTGCGTGCACCCAATAGCGGCCCCTGAGGTAATCCGAGAGCCCGTGCCATTGCTGCCCGCTGCTGGCAGCACCGTGGAGCGCCAGCACAGGTGGCCTGAAGTCAACCTCAGCGACATCAAGCCTGTTCAAGTCAGCCCAGGTCGTCTTCATGGCCACGCCTCCGGCCGGCGGAAGAACCATGGGCAAGCCAATCTATTTCGCACCTGGGAACGCCAATATCCTTCAGCAGGAAGTCGTCCAGTTCGGACAGATGCTTGACGGCGCGGTAATGTGCCTGCCTTGCGCGGTATGCCTGAAAGGCAAGGCGAAGTTTTGCAACCCAGGTTGGGGCAAGAGCCGAAGCTGGGGATCGAATGGTGAGCGTGGGCATTTTGGGACCTCCGTCCGTGAACGACGCCAGACCAGCGACATTTCTGTTCTAGTTCATTCCTATTTCAGCTCGTTTTCTGGAATTGGTGAGCAGTGTTTCGTTTGTTTCAAACAGGTGACGGGCGCGCCTTTCGCTATCGGGCTTAGTCAGCACGCGGCGTGCTGTCGGTGCACGGAATGAGCGGCTTGGCGCTAAGACGTGCAGCGCTATCGGTCAGCGTGTCGGAGGACGTGAGGCCGAAGCTGCGCTGTGCACTGCGGGTCGTCGAACGTACCGGTGCTTCCCAAAACAGGTATCGCATCCTTCCCGGCGAACTTCCCAGCGAGGCTTGAGAAGAGAAATCCGAGACCTCGCCTGGCATGGCTCTGTAAGGTGCCGAGTGCGGCTGCCTTACGGACAATCCGTCAAAGCTGGGAAACTGCATGAGCGAGCCGAAATCGTTGGCTTGTGCTGCGCCGAATGTCGGCAAGATTGCGGATAAGGCGAAAAGGGTCAGTCTCATCGTCCATCTCCTCGTGGGTGTAGTCGGTTGACTTCGTGCGCGCCCTGTCGTTCGCGTGCCCCATCAACAGAGCTCAGGTTTTTTGGTAGACTCCTTCGGCTGCAGCGCGGCCGAGCGAAGTCGACGCAGTGAAAGCTAACCCAGCCTTGTTTCAGCTAGCCCTCCAAAATGGAGGAAAAATGTTTCGTTTGTTCGCGTAGTTGGCGCGCATATCGGAACAATTGAAACAAAACAGAAGAGGTTCGACCTAAAACCGAAACACAGGGCTTGTATTCAGCGAGCGGCTTTCACGCCGCCGTGAAGACGATGCGGAGGCTTCTGCCTGATGTCGAGGAGATGACGCATGCAAGCTGACGGCAAGAAGGCCGAGGCGGTTGAACGCGAAGCGACTGTCCTCATGCAAAGGGTGCTCGATGCCTGCCCGGTGCCGACGCGCATGTCGACCATTGCCGGGGAAACGCTCTATCGCAATCCAGCCAGCAAGGAGCTTTATGGCGACCGCTCGCACATCGGCGACTATTACGTTGATCCCGACGACCGCCAGACGCTGGTAAGCGTCCTGCTGGAAAAAGGCTGCATCGATGATTTTCGCGTGCGGCAGTACGATGCCAACGACAATATCTTCTGGGGCTCGATCTCGGCGCGGCTGATCGATTTCCAGGGACGGTCGGTGATCGTCTCCAACGCGACTAACATCACCGACATGATCGTCGCTCAGGAGCAGACCCGGCAGGCCAACGAGCGGTTGGCTGACGGCATCGAATCCCTGGCGGAAGGTTTTGCGCTCTACGACAAGGACGATCGCCTGGTTCTGGCCAACAGCCAGTACCGAAAGATGCATTCCGTCAGCGCCGACGTGCTGGTTTCGGGAGTCAATTGGTTCGACTTCCTGCGGGTGACCGCGCAACGCAACCAGTTTCCCATTTCACAGGATAGAATCGAAGACTGGCTGGCCGAACGGGCTAAGGATCGCCGGGAATTCCGCCAGCAGGAATTCCAACACAGCGATGGAGGTTGGTTCTTCGTTTCGAATTGTCCGACACGCGAGGGCGGCTTCGTTGTCACCCGGGTCGACATTACTGAGCGCAAGCGCGCCGAATTGGCGGCGAAGGAGGCTGACGAACTGGTACGCCGCGTTCTCGAGGCGTGCCCCGCCAGCATCCAGATGACCCGGGCGGATGATGGCAGGGTGCTCTATCGCAGTCCGGCCTCGGAGGAGTTGCTCGGCGATGTCGAGCGCGCCTTCGACAGTTACATCAACCCGTTGCATCGGAAACAATTCGTCGAGCGCCTGTTGCGCGAGGGGGTGGTCGACGATTTCGTGACTCAGCTCAAGCGCAAGGACGGGCAACCGTGCTGGTGCTCGATCTCGGCCAAGCTGATCGAATTTCATGGCGAGCAAGTCATTGTCTCGCACACCTACGACCTTTCTGATCGTATGGAGATGCAGCAGCAACTGGAGCGCCAGCGCGAAACGCTGCACCAAAACGAGAAGCTATCGGCGCTCGGCGGGTTGCTTGCGGGCGTAGCACACGAGTTGAACAACCCGCTGTCGGTGGTGCTCGGTATGTCCTTGACGCTGAAGGAGATGGCGTCGGATCCCAAGACTGTCGAGCGGGCCGACAAGATCAGCAAGGCCGCGGAACGTTGCGCAAGGATAGTCAGGACATTCCTGGCGATGGCCAGGCAGCAGCCGGCAAGGACATCGAATGTTGCGATCGACGACATCGTGACGGCGGCGACGGAGGTCGCGGGCTATTCCATCAAGTCTTCCGACATCAAGCTGGTACTTCGGCTCGAGCCCAACTTGCCTGCGGTATGGGCCGACCCCGATCAGCTCAGCCAGGTTTTGATCAATCTGCTGGTCAATGCCGAGCATGCGCTGCATGACTGGGATGGCCAAAAGCAGATTACGGTCTCGACCCAGCTCCACCCGGAGAGCGGCAATATCGTCCTCAGGGTCGCTGATACTGGTCCTGGAATATCAGCTGAAATCCTGCCGCGTATCTTCGAGCCCTTTTTCACGACCAAGGATGTTGGGGCGGGCACCGGTATCGGCTTGTCTTTCTGCCATCGCATCGTCCAATCCCACCAAGGTACTATCCGGGTCGAAACCACTCACGGTGGCGGTTCAACCTTTGTGGTTTCGCTTCCAGCTTCCGACCGGCTCGTTGAACGTGCCGGGTCCATCGCAGCCGAACCGTCCAAATCGACAGGGCGCGTCTGCCTGGTGGTGGAAGACGAAAAGGATGTGGGCGAACTGATCGCTGAGATTCTCGCCCAGGACGGGTTCACGGTGATCATCGCCAAGTCAGGAAAAGAGGCGCTGATGCAGCTGAGGCTGCGCAAATTCGATATCATCCTCAGCGACCTCAGGATGCCCGATATGGATGGCCGCAGGCTCTACAATCATGTCTCTGACTTTCATCCGGCGCAGGCGGACAGGCTCGCTTTCCTAACCGGTGACACAATCAGCCCGGATGCGCAGGCCTTCTTGCGCGCGACAAGGCGGCCTTACCTCGAGAAGCCCGTAAAGCCGTTCGAACTCCGGATGTTTGTCTCAAAACTGGTCGACAGGGACGGCTGAAGCGCGATGGATTTGCCTGCCCTTGCGAAGAGGGGTATTTTCAACCCGAGGTGAGGACGCGTTGAACGCCAACCCGCACATCGTTGTCTGCGATGACGAGCCGGATATACGCGACACGGTCGCGGAGTATCTGGAGCGCAATGGTTTCGCTGTAACAACCGCCGATGCAGGTCCCGCCCTGCGCGCGCTCATCGACGCCCAGCCTCCTGTTGATGTCGTCATACTCGATATCCGCATGCCTGGCGAAGACGGCCTCTCGCTGGCGCGTTTTCTGCGCGAACATTCCAAGGTTGCCATCATCATGCTGACGGGCTCCGCCGAGATCATTGACCGGGTGGTTGGTCTCGAGATTGGTGCCGATGACTATATCGCCAAGCCCGTCGACTTGCGGGAGTTGCTTGCCCGGGTGAAGGCAGTGCTGCGCAGAACCTCAGGACAGGAGCAGGCGAAGGGGGATCATCTGGGTCCGCATATAGCTCAGTTCGGCAGCTGTCGGCTGGACCTGGAAACTCACAAGTTGCTCGACGCCGATGGTGCCGACATTGCTATTACGCCAATGGAGTTCCAGCTCTTGAAAGTGTTTGCCGACAATCGCGGCCGAACGCTCAATCGTGACCAGTTGCTGGAGCTTGCCCATGATCGCGGATGGGATCCCTACGATCGCAGCATCGACATCAGGATTTCTAGGCTGCGAAAAAAGATCGAGCACGATCCCTCCAAGCCGGAGGTGATCAGAACTATCCGCGGCGTGGGATATCTCTACTCGTAGTCAATGAGTGGAGGGTCGTCCGATCGTTGAGGGTATCGGCGCTGTCAGCACGCACTCGACCCCCTCCAGGTTGAAGATGTATTCAACCACGCCGCCGAAATCGACGCCGAGCACGCGTTCAATCAGGAAGGTGCCGAAGCCTTTCCTATCTGGTAGAGCCACGCTAGGCCCGCCGATCTCACGCCACTTCCAGACGAAGGTGGAATCTTCAGAAATAGAACCTGGCTGCGCAACAGACCAGTCGATAGTCACTTTTCCGCCCAAGGTGGACAGAGCTCCATATTTCAGCGAGTTGGTTCCCAGCTCGTTTACGGCAAGCGCCAATGTTAGTGCCATCTTCGGATTGATGGCTATTTGCGGGCCCGAAATTGTGATCTGTCCAAGCGGAAATACTGCTACCGCACCTTCAACGACCTTGCCGATCGATGCATTTGTCCAGCGCGTGTCGTTCAAAAGATCATGGGCGTTCGCTACCGCCCGGATGCGTTCGTTGAGTGCGATGCGTGCCACCTCCACATTTGCCGCATTCCGAAGCGTCTGAGAGGCTATCGCGCCTACCATGGCAAGGATGTTCTTGATCCTGTGCTCCAGCTCGTATTTAAGCATCTCCTGCCGCGCTTCAGCTTCTTTCCTGTCGGTGATGTCTTGCATAACGCCAAACATCTTGATCGTCTTTCCAGAGGCGTCCCGGACAAAGTCGATGTGGCGAGAAAGCCAGCGCAGTTCACCTGTATCGGGGCGCCGAATACGATATTCGACATTGGCAAGTGCTGTCCCCTGTTCGCGCGTCTCGGGATTCGAACGAATGTCCTTGTCGGCTTCCAAGACGATGGATTCGAGTTCGCTGACATGAACGAAGGGCTGAGGGCTCAAGCCCCATAGATCCCAAAAGCCGTCGGACCCGAAGACGTGCCCTGTGGCGATATCAACTTCCAATGAAACGATCCCCGCCGCGTTCTGCGACAGCTGCAACCGCCGCTCGCTCTGAGCAAGGGCCTGTGCAGCGCCCTTTTGGTCGTCAATGTCTGTATTCGTCCCGATCCATTGGAGACGATTGCCATTCTGGTCGAGAATGGGAACTGCTCGTGCAATGTGCCAGCGAAAAACTCCGTCGTGGCGGCGCAGTCTGAATTCGGTCTCATAGAAGACGCCGTGCAGGATGGCTTTTTCCCAATTCTCGGCTGCGTCAGCTATGTCATCGGGGTGGACGATTTTTGCCCAGCGGTCACCGTCAAGCTCACCAGGGCCAGCCCCACTGTACTCATAGACGCGCGGATTGAACCACGTCAGTTGTCCGTCGGCTGTCGAGGTCCATACATGGTTCGGCATTGCCTCGGCGAAAGTGCGGAATTGCGCCTCGCTGTTTCGCAGGGCCGTTTCAGCGACGAGACGCTCGGTAACGTCGTTGCCTTGTACGAATATCCCAATGATTTCCCCACTGGGGCTTCGGACCGGTTGATAGACGAAATCGATGAGGCGGTTCTCTTCAGGGGCACCTTGCATGCGCTGCAACGAGGCCTTCACCGACGATCCAAAGAAGGGCTCACCGGTGACATAGACTTGATCCAGGAGCTCGATGAAACCTTGGCTCGCAATTTCAGGCAACGCATCTCGTACCGTCATGCCCAAGACGTCCCGATGGCCGATGAGTTGCCTATAGGCTGCGTTGGTGAGTTCGAATACGTGATCTCGGCCAGCCAGCATGGCAATGAAGCCGGGGGCTTGTTCGAACAATTGACGCTTGCGGTCGAGTTCGCTCATACGCCAACGCTCCGCAGCCACCTTGGCCGTTGTCTCCACAACAATGGCGATCACGCCGGCGGGGCGGCCGCTTTCGTCGAGGATTGGCGAGTAGTCCAAGTTCATCCAGACTTGTTCGGCTTTTCCTGAACGGTTGAGCGTGAGTTCCTGATCACGATATGCGAGCGTCTCGCCAGCGAGTCCGACTTTCATGACATGATCGTTGAATTCGGCGACTTCGGGCCAGCCCTCGCGCACCTTGCTGCCCAGAATTTGAGGATGGCGGCGATCAGCAAATACTGAGTAAGCGTCATTGTAGATCATGACGCCGTCCTCCCCCCACAAAGTGACGATTGGCACTGAAGAACGGAGTATGAGTGAAACCGTCGATTTCAGTCCCTGGGACCAATTTTCAATCGGCCCAAGCGATGTACGCTCCCAGGCAAGCGCGGCAATCAGTTTCCCAACTTCTCCACCGCCCGACAAAAATGCCAATCGTATCTCCTCTGGAGCGGCAGCGGCGACACCTAGCATGTTGTATCCATTATTTGATTTTCTATGTGAGGATCATTGCTAGTAATTGAATTGAAGGCAAAATTCTTTTTATGGTGACAGGATACTTGGATATTATCCCACGCAGTGGAGCAATTATAGAGCTGTGTTTATGACAACCTCTACAGGGGCGTCGAGAGTCCAAATATCCCCACTGGTTGAAAGATCAAAAGGTCGAAGCCGCCAAGTGCCTACGGTGTCACACGCTCGAGCACAATTTTTCCTAAACCGCTTCGTGACGCCTTCTCTACTGTACGTAAGTGATCCACCTCTAGGCGTCGGTGAGATAGACCGCTGTTGGTAGCGCGCCGCGCAGGTCATGGCGTGGGGTGCCGGCATCCGATGTTTTCATACTCTCGACGACAAAAAAATTGCCCGAAGTCACACTTCGGGCGCTTATCAGTGATGCTCAAGATCATAAATGTACAAGGTCGTTTAATGTTCCGCAGGAATTTTCAAAACTTCGTCTCGCTCGAACGCGGGATCTAGCGCCCACTCTTCCCGGTGAAAGCACGCGGCCAGCCTTGCAATCCGCATTTGCGACGATTGCCATGTAGATGGCGGCTTTGACGATGCCTTGAGCCAAAAGCGGCTTGGCCTCCCCGGTGGATATTCCGCTCGGGGGGAGCCTGTCGTCAATTTGTTGCAGCTTTGTGGTCGGCTGTAGGTTATCTGATTGCCGACAGTTTTCGACAAGGAGTCCTGACCGATTGAGCGTAGCATTTGCCAAGGATGAAAGCGCGGAGGCAGCCTCGGAAACCATCCTGCCGGCGCGCCCTATCTCCGATCGGATCAATCTCGTCACGGAGGCGGGCCTCAAGATGCTGCAAGATGAATTGGCCCGCTCTCGGCAGGCTCTCGAGGCCGCTAACGTGCTGGAAGATGTTAACGAGAGGCGACGGCAGTCGGCGGTCCCGGTTCGAGACATGCGCTACTATGCCGAGCGCATCCGTACGGCTCAGCTTATGTCGGTGCCCACGTCCAATGAAGTGATCGCCTTCGGTCATACGGTTACCTTCGAGCGTGAAGATGGCCGCACTCAGACCTTCCGCATCGTCGGTGAGGATGAGGCCAACCCGTCGCAAGCTTCGATATCGCATGGTTCACCGGTTGCCATCGCGCTGATTGGCAAAGCTGTTGGCGACGTTGTTCTGCTAGGGCAGCGCGAACTTGAGATCCTGTCCATTTCATAGTTGGACATCAGACTAGGGGCTCGGCTGCATTCAGCCTTTGACCGCGGCCCCATCCTCCCCCCAACAGGCCGCGGGCGATCGGCGCGTCAACCTTGCTCGCTCCTTCCACCGACGCGCCGATCGCAAATGCCCGCCGGGGCCAAAGAAGGAGCGGCCGATGCCCGGCGCTCTTGCCAGGGACTGAAGCTCTGGCCGGCTTCTTGGCAGCAGCCAGTACAGCCTTCGCTTATCCCAAGCTACGCTTGCGCAGCGCATGGGCCTTGCTGCGGAAATTGGCTCTGATTTCCGCCTCGTCTATGCCGGCGACGATGCGGTTCTCCATCAGTATCCGGCCAGCGACGATCGTATGCAAAACGTCGTCGGCGCGGCTGGAATAGACCAGTGCCGCAGCAGTGTCATAGACCGGCAGCGTGTGTGCCTTGTCGAGGTCGACGACGATGACATCGGCAGCCATGCCGGGCGTCAGGGAGCCGGTTTCGGGCCTGTTCATCGCCTTGGCACCCTCGGAAGTCGCCATCTCCAGGATATCGGTTGTCCTTAGGAATTCCGGGTCAGCGGTCTTGTCCTTGTGGATGAGGCCGGCGAATTTCATTTCCTGGAACATGTCGAGCGTGTTGTGGCTGGCTGGCCCGTCGGTTGCAAGGCCGACCGTGACGCCATGCTCGCGCACGCATTTGAGCGGTAGTGTGCCGGAGGCGACCTTGGCGTTGCAGCACGGGCAATGCGCAATCTTGGTATTGGTTGCAGCCAATATCTTGACGTCGTCCTCATCGAGCTGTGTGCAGTGGGCGGCAGTCACGTCGGATTTCAAGAACCCCAGCGAGTGCAGCCAACGCACGGCCGAAGTGCCGTAGGTTTCGGCGACGTAGACCGTTTCCTGCGGCGCTTCGGCGAGGTGGATGTGGATCGGCACATGATGCGCGTCGGCTACCTCGCGCGACAGGCGAAACATTTCTGGCCCGCAGGAATATGTGGCATGTGGCGACAGCCCGATCTGGAGAAGCCCATTTTGCGACTTGTGGTGCTTGGTGACGAGATCGCCGAAGCCGTGCAGCGTTTTCCACGACCAGTCGGTGATCGACGCGTAGACCCCGCGATCGGCGAAGCCGTAGCCGAGAGTGGCGCGCAGCGGTATCTTCTTCAGCGCCTCGATTTGCGGCTCGACGGCATAGGCATCGAAATGCTCGTTGAAGGAGGTGACGCCCGACTTCACCATTTCGACAAGGCCGTTCAGGTTCGCCCAGTACAGAGTCTCGGGATCGAAGTTGCGCTTGAGCTGCCACATGGTGGACAGCCACTCGAAAAGCCGCACGTCTTCCAAAAGCCCGCGCAGGAGAAGGTTCGAGGCAATATGCGTATGACTGTCGCAGAAACCCGGCATAACCGCGCAATTCGAGGCGTCGATGACTTTTGCCGCGCCGCCGATGTCGATGGTTTCCTGCGGGCCCACGGCTTGGATCTTGCTGCCGCTGATGGTGATCGTTCCGCGCTCGATCGGCTTGCCGCCGCCCATGGGCATCACGGTGCCGTTGATGATGGCTATATCGATAGTCATGCGTATGCTCCCACGCGATCCATTCTGGGATCCGGTTTCAGATTTTCAGCGAAGGTCCCGAAAATAGGGTAAGCCGAGCGCCGCCGGAGCCGCCGTCGCTTGCCGCATGCGGCGCCAGACCATGGCTGGAACGATGATGAAGCAGAGCGTGCCGAGATAGGGCAGCATGCCGAGCAGGGCCGGCGCGATCGGCCAGTTTCGCGCCTGCCCGACATAGCCGAGTGCGGTGATCAGGCCGAAGAGCAGCGCGACGAGGACGACGTTCAGCGGCTGGTAGCGGGCAAAGATGACCAGCGCGACGGCGATCCAGCCGCGTCCCGCCACCATGCCGTCTGACCACGATGGGACAAAAGCCAGCGTGAGATAAGCGCCGGCGCCGGCGGCGAGAGCTGCGCCAAGCGAGACGTACCAGAAGCGCATCGCCAGGACCGGTACGCCGGCCGCATCAGCGGCAGCCGGGTTCTCTCCGGCCGCACGCATGTTGAGCCCGTGGCGCGTCTTGAACATCAGATAGTGAAGGCCGGCCGGCAGGATGATGAAGATCAGGTAGACCAGCGCGTTCTGCGAAAAGAAGGCCGGCCCGATGACTGGTATCTCGCTGAGGTAAGGCAGGGCCACCGGCTGGAAGGTCGCCTTCGCCGGCATGCCGGAAAAAGCCCGGCCGACAGTCGCGGCGAGGCCTGTTCCCATCAGGGTCAGGGCCAACCCGCACAGCACCTGGTTGGCGCGAAAGAACACGGTCGCCACGGCGAAAATCATGCCGAAGCCCAGCCCAACCGCAAGTGCTGCGACGAAGCCGACCGACGGGCTCGGGACACTCATGGTGACGGCGATCGCAGTGACTGCACCGAGCGCCATCAGTCCTTCGACGCCGAGATTGACCACCCCGACCCGCTGGCAGATCACCTCGCCAAGTGCTGCCAGTGCCAGCACTCCCCCCGCCAGCACCGCGGTCGTCAGCAGTCCCGTTATGATGTCCATGACTGCATCCTATGCTGCGGCTCGGTCGGCGCGGACGAGCCGGTAATGCGCGAACTCGTCGCCGATGGCGGTGAACAGCAGGACCAACCCGGTAAGAGCGATGATCGCGCTGGTCGTCAGACCCTGCGTCTGAAGGATGATGCCGGCGTTGAGGATGAACGCCATCAGCGCCGCTGCGGCGAGCACGCCGAGGCAAGAGTTGCGGGCGAGCACGGCCACGATGATGCCGAGATAGCCGAAATTATTGGAGATGCCGCCCTGCAACCGGTGCACCGTTCCAGCCACTTCGAGCATTCCGGCAATGCCCGCGACCGCGCCAGAGAGAAGCATCACCATGATGATACGCCGCCTGACCGGAATGCCGGCGTAGTGGGCGTTCTCCGGATTGGCGCCGCTGATCCGCACCTCGTAGCCCCAGCGCGTGTAGCAAAGCACCGCCGCGACGATGAGCGTCAGCACTACCGCGACGGCAAAACCCCAATGGACCATGCCCCAGAATTCGGGAATCTCGTAGGGGATGCGGGGGGTGGAGGCGATCGTGCCGGCGCCGCGATCCCGCCAAGGGCCGGTCGCTACGTAGTAGACGAGCAAAGTCGCCACGAAGTTCAACAGCAGCGTGGTGATGAGCTCATTGACGCCGGCATAGGCGCGGGCGAGGGTCGGGATGGTGATCCATGCCATTCCGCCGGCCATGCCCGCCAAGAACATGATTGGGATGATCAGCCAGGCCGGACCTTCCACGAACAGGCCTATCGCTGCCGCCGCCAAAGCGCCGGCGTAGAACTGGCCCTCCGCACCGATATTCCACAGCCCTATCCGCCGGGTGATCATGACGGCTAGGCCCGTCAGGATGAGCGGCGTCACCAGCAGGCCGAGATCTTCGAGCCCGAAACCCGAGCCGAAGGTCGAACTGATAACCTGGCCGCCTAGGTCGAGTGGATTGAGTCCAGAAAAAGCGACGATGACGCTACCGACAATGAGCGCGAGGACGATCGCCGCGACGCGAACGGCTAGCGCGACTGAAGGTTTCGCCGAAGGAAAACGCTGAAGGCGCCAGCTCATTGTGCTGCCTCGACCCGGTTCGTAGACACGCCGGACACGGTCTGCCCACCCATCAAAAGACCGATCGTTTCCATGTCGGCATTCTCTGCGTCAAAAGTCGCCATGATCCGGCCTTCATAGAGAACTGCGATGCGGTCTGAGAGACTCAGCAACTCCTCGAGATCCTCCGAGATCAGCACTACGGCGACGCCCTGGTTCCGAAGCTCGACGAAATAGCGCATCATCGTGTTGATCGCACCGATATCCAGGCCCCGGCTCGGATAGGCGGCGACCAAGACCTTGTCGGCGATGCGCATCTCGCGCCGGGCGACGAGGCGCTGCTGGTTGCCGCCGGACAGGTTTCGGACAGGCATGCCGAAATCGGGGATCGTGACCTCGGCAGCCGCCGCGATCGTTCGGGCAAGCCGGTTGGCGGCGCGCGGATCGAAGAACGGGCCGTGGGACACCGCTTCGGTCTTGTACTCGCGGATCACAACATTGTCGTCGATTGACAGCGATGGTGCCAGGCCACTGCGCAGCCGGTCTTCGGGGATATGGCCGATGCCAAACGCGGCGAAGGCGGTCGCATTTTGGCGGCCGACAGGCTTTCCGCCGAGCAGGATCTCGCCCGACGCGGGCGGTCGCATTCCGGTCATCACCTGGCTGAGTTCGCGCTGGCCGTTGCCGGCGACACCAGCGATTCCGAGTATCTCGCCGGCCCTGATGTCGAGGTCGACGCTGCGTAGCGCCGGCACACCCCGCTCGTCATCGACGCAGACTTTGGCCAGCTTCAGGACCGCGGCGCCGTCGTCACGCGGTTTTTCGACGGAGCGGTCGCGATAGTTGCCAAGTACGATTTCGCGCCCGACCATCAGCCGTGCGAGCATACGATGATCGCAATCGGCGGTTGGGCGCGTCGCCACCTTGCGACCGCTGCGCAGCACCGTCACCTGGTCGGAAATCTCCAGCACTTCATGCAGCTTGTGGCTGATGAAGATGACCGCATTGCCGGATTTGCGAAACGCATCGAGCGCCTTGAAGAGCTCGCGCGTTTCGCTCGGCGTAAGCACAGCGGTCGGCTCGTCGAGGATAAGCACGCGCGCGTCGCGCGCCAGCACGCGCAAGATTTCGACACGCTGTTGCTCGCCCGCGGATAGCGCATGGACGCGGGCGCCGGGGCGGACCGCAAGGTTGAACTTGTCGGCGATTGCTTGCGTTCGCGACTCGAGCTGGACGGCAGAGGCCAATCGAGGCGTTTGCCTCCATCCGAGATGGACGTTTTCCGCAACGGTAAAGGCCTGGACCAGCTTGAAATGCTGATGGACCATGCCGATGCCAGCCGCGATCGCCTCAACTGGGGAGGCGAAGCGGACCGGTCGCCCATCGACGGCAATCTCGCCGGCGTCCGCCTGATAGATGCCGGTGAGGATGTTCATCAGCGTAGACTTGCCGGCGCCGTTCTCGCCGAGCAACGCGTGAATCTCGCCGGCCCGGATGTCGAGGTCGACGTCCGCGTTGGCGACGACCCCAGGAAAATACTTGGCGATGCCGCGCAGCGACACGATCGGCGTTGCGCCATCGCCGCCCACGGGAAGAACTTTCGGATCAGGCATTGCAGCGTCCATCGATCAAGGCGATCCGTTTTACGTGCTAAGCCCGGATACGCCTTCGACAGACCAGTCCCAGTTGTAGAGCGCGAATTCGTCGAGCGTTTCGCCCGCCTTCACCCGCACCGCGCCGGTCGTGTCCTTGATCTCGCCGGTGAACGGGCTCCAGCCGCCCATGATCTTGTCGCGCACAGCGTCGGCCTTGGCCGCTACGTCGGCCGGAACCGTCTCGCCCCAGGCATCGCGGTCAATGCCGCCGCCCAACGGCAGCAGGGCTTGGCCACCACCCGACCAGGTGCCTTCAAGCCGCTTTCTTACCTGATCGACATAGAACGCCGTCCAGTCAGGCACGATCGAGCTGACATAGGCATTTTTGCCATAGCGCCGCATGTCGGAGCTCCACATCGCCGCCCGCACGCCACGCTGTTCGGCGACCTGCAGATAGGAGGCCTCGTTCATAACGCCAAAGAGGAAGTCGCAGCCATTGTCGATCAGCGCGCTTGCGGCCTGGTTGGCGCCTTGCGGGTCGAACCAGGAGTTGATGCTGATGACCTGCAGGGTGGCCGATGGATTGACGGAGCGCGCTCCCATCAGGAACGCATTGCTCGATGAGATCGCCATCGGCACCGGGAAGGAAGCGATGAAGCCAAGTTTGCCGGACTTGCTGAGCAAGCCGGCTGCCACGCCGATCACATAAGTCGGATGCCAATGCGCGGCGTAGTACCAACCGAGATTGTCGGCGACGTTGCGCCCGTCCGCCTCGAGAAAAGCGACTGCAGGCGAGCGTTCGACGACAGACGAGAAGAAGTCTCCATAGTTAGAGGTTGAGAACACCATCTGGGCGCCCTCCTGAACGAATTGCCGGAACGTGCGGCTGGCATCGGCGGAGAAGGGAATGCTTTCGACCACCAGTGTCTTCGCCTTCGGGAAGGCCGCCTGGAGCGCCTTGATCCCTTCATTGTGCTTGGTGTTCCAGCCTTCGTCCGAGACCGGTCCAGTCAAGCCAAAGGCGATGACCGCATCCTCTTCCTTGATGCCCGCGAGAGGGGCTGCACGAGCCTGGCTGATCCAGTGCGGCAAAATCAGAGATGACGTGGAAGCTGCCGCTGAAAGAGCCAAAAACCGACGACGAGAAAATGTATGCTGATAATTCATTGAATTCCCCCCGAAATCGAGGCGAAGGCTATTTTTTCAAACCTTTGTTGACCAGCGAATATTTGCGTTCTTAGTGTATCAAAAAAATGCACAGTCGCGTTTCAGGTGTCGAGAATGCCCTTAATTACACAAGGCGCGAAAGCGCTGGAAATGGTCGCTCGATATGGGTCGATCCGCAAAGCGGCGGAACAGATGAATGCCACACCTTCTGCTGTGAATCGCCAAATACTGAATCTTGAGCTGGAATACGGTCAGCCACTTTTCGAGCGGTTGCCGCGCGGTATGCGGCCGACGGAAGCCGGTCGAATCCTGGTGGGCCAGGTTCGGAAACTACAGCAGGAGATTCTCGCTGCCGGCGCCGAAGTGGAGGGCCTGCGGCCCTCGCACGGCAGCAGCGTGAGCGTCGGAATCATGGAGTGCCTGTCGACAGGGTTCCTGCCAAAGGCTTTTCGGGCACTTCAGGCCCAGCATCCCGGTGTCAGCCTGCGGGCATATGTCGATGGCACCAACATCATACTTGAGAAGGTCAAATCCGGTTCCGTAGATTTGGCGGTTGCATTCAATACACCTCAGGACATCGGATTAAATATCGCGAAGACGGTTCATTTGAAACTTGGAATAGTTGCTCACCCGTCGCACAAATTGATGCGGAGAAAAAGCGTTGATATCGAAGATGTATTGAACGAATATTTTCTGTCGACGGACGATAGCTTGACCATTGGGCCTATGGCCGACCTCCTCATTCAGAGGTTGAGATCGCCAATACACAAGATTGCCGTTTCCAATTCCATCGCACTTTTGAAAGCAATAGTTCAAGAAGGACTGGGATTAAGCATACTGACCTTGATTGATGTCTACGAGGAAGTGGAAAGTGGAAAACTCGGCTTTGTGCCTCTCTCAGGCCCTCGAATGTCGGCAGCGCTGTCTCTCTCTTCACGCGATTTGAACGCGCTGACCGATGCTGGCAAGGCAATGGCTGGCATCATCGCCAATTCATTGGATGAAGTCCAAGCGCTGTCACTCAACAACGCTTGAGCGGCTTGCCGTGCGCATCGCAAACCAATTAGGAACCGGCGAAGGTTATCGGCTGCTCAAGATTTGTCGATAAAGCGTCCGCGCGTGAACGGTGTGCAGCCGCGCTGCCTTGGCTGCCTCATTGGCGTCGCCAGCGCGGATCGCTGCGAGGAGCTGCTCATGCTCGTTGACGATTTCAGGGCCGCGTTCCTGATGCACCGTCATCAGCCGGCGATAACGTTCTAGCCCGATCATCACCTGAATACTTGCACACATGCTTCGATTCATGAATGTTTCAGCTGTGCGGCTCGGCACTACGTCGTCGCAACCTGCACTGGAGATTTTGACCGATGCCCGAACGCTATCTTTCTCCAGCTCTCCGAGGTCTCAGTGCCATCGCTCTGACAGCACCATTGGTCGGTGTTGAGGCACAGATCTACGACCGGCTGTGGAACGCCATTCTTGACCGCAAGATTCGCCCGGGCACCAAAATGGCGGAAGACGAGATTGGAGCTGCCTTCAACATCAGCCGCACTGTCATCCGCAAGGTGCTGGTCATCTTGGAGCAACAGGGGGTTGTTCATCTGCCAGCCAATCGAGGTGCCTATGTCGCGGCGCCAACGCCTGACGAGGCGCGAGAGGTGTTCGAGGCCGCTCGCGTGATCGCTCGCCATGTCGTCGCTGAACTTGCAGCAAATCCCGACCTGCTGGGCCATGAAGAGCGAGCGCGTCTTGAGGAGCACGATAAGGTCGAGCAACAGACTGCGGCGGCACAGGACCCCCATACTACGAGGCGACTCGCGGTAGAGTTCGATATCCTTTTGGCAATGCTCTACGGCAACAAGACGCTTGCCGCAGCGCAAGAGCGTTTGCTGATGCGCTGCATGATGGCCATCACGCTTTATCAGGAACATCAGGTGTTGTGGCCGCCTTATGCAGTTCACCAACCACTGGTCGAGCTGATTTATGCCGGACAAGTCGAGCAGGCAGTCGCGCATGTCGATAAAGTGTATCGCACACTTGAAGCGAGTTTGCGACTTGCACCGCTAGACCAGGCCATCGATCTGCGCGCCATCCTCAGCGGCGATGACAGCCCGACCTTGTCTGTCGTCTCCGAATCTTCAACTGCGGCAAAGGCTGAGGGCAGCAAGCCAAAGCCCCGTCTGAAGCCTACCAAGGCATCTCTGGGCGGGGCTAAAAAAGCGCGCTCCTAAAGTTACGACTATCGAAAACTCGACTACGCCTCGCCGATGGGGTTTTGGCACTCAGCCATTACTCAGATAATTCTGACGGCGGTTTGAGGCCAGTGCGCTTGTCTCTGGCATGCAGCCATGCTCGGACATGGTCTGGGTGACGCTCGGCCACCCAGACCGAGCGGGCGAACTGATCGAAGGCTAGAATCAGCTCCAGCTGCCCCATTGGCGGTGCCAACCTATCCCGGCCTCTGGCTGTCGGATGGCGCCTACGGCATGACGGGCGCTCCTCCGAGCGGCCGTCTTGTTGCCGAACTGATCCTGAAGCGCACACCTCAGATTGAGGCTGCGCCCTGTTCATTATCTCGCTTCTGAGCCATCAGCGAACTGCATGAACCCAGTTTCGTTCGTCGTTCGCCAACCCTCGCTGTATCCCGACCAACTCACTGCGCAGCCTGTCGGTAACTGGACCCACCTTGCCGTCGGCTATGGCAAACGACCCTCCCGAAAAGCGTACAGCACCGATTGCAGCGACGACCGCTGCAGTGCCGCAGGCAAACACCTCCCTAAGCCTGCCGCTTGCGGCGTCTGCTTGCCATTGATCGAAGCTGTAAGCCGTCTCCTCGACTGCCATGCCGGCGTCACGAGCGATCGCGATAAGAGAGGCCCGGGTGATGCCGGGTAGGATCGTGCCTAGAGGCGGCGTTACAATGCTGCCGTCGTCCATGACGAAAAAGATGTTCATGCCACCGAGTTCTTCCACCCAGCGATGTTCCGCGGCATCGAGAAACACAACTTGGTCGCAGCCATGCTTGGTCGCGTCTGCTTGTGCGATCAGACTGCCGGCATAGTTGCCGCCACACTTGGCGGCTCCGGTGCCACCGGCAGCTGCCCGACTGTAGTTGTCCGAGACCCAGACGGTAATCGGTTTCTCTCCACCCTTGAAATAGGCGCCAACTGGGGATGCGATGACACAGAAGATATAGTGAGACGCGGGGCGAACTCCCAGAAACGCGTCGCTTGCGAACATGAAGGGCCGCAAATAGAGACTGCCTTCTCCTTCTGGAATCCACTCGCGGTCAATCCCAACGAGTGCTTCAACCGCTTGGACAAAGACAGGTTCAGGCAGCTGTGGCATAGCCATGCGTTCGGCCGAACGATTGAATCGACGCGCATTTTCCTCGGGACGAAACAGGGCAATCTCTCCCCCGCTTGTCCTGTAGGCCTTCATGCCTTCGAAAATTTCTTGGGCGTAGTGCAGTACTGCGCTGGCTGGATCGAGAGAAAACGGCTCGCGCGGCCTGATGCGTGCGTCGTGCCAGCCTTCGTCGGCTGACCAGCTTATCGTCACCATATGGTCGGTGAAAATCCTGCCGAACCCAGGGTTTTCCAGAAGCTTCGCGCGTTCCTCCGAAGGAACGGGGTTTGTTGCCCGTGTGGTACTGAACAGGAGGGTTTTGTCCATAGCAGTCTCGTTCCTAGTAGGTCATTTGGGAGCCGTTCGAACGGCGCCATCCACTCTGATCGTTTTGCCGTTCAGCGTGGTTCACGATGATACTCTCCACCAAAAGCGCAAATTCATCAGATTTACTAGGCCAACCTGCATGATGAACCTGTTTGCCAAGCGAATTTTGCGCCGCATGCGGCAGACCGGCAAGCATCAACGCCACGATAGGTCGATATGGAAGGCGAGGAGGGCCTCCAGCTCATCGGGTCCCGCCCCAACCGCGACTGACTGGTCGATCCCGGGCCGCCCGCAGGCGGGCGCCACATCTCGGGTGGTCCTTCCTGGCGTTAGGGTCGTTTCCTCTTAATCCCCGCTGTCCGGCTTCGGCACGCCAGTTGGCGCGCGGTAGCCCCGCCGCTTCTTCTTTGTTTCGATACGCCCAAGTACACTTTGAGCCTCGTCGGATTCGTCGAAGGTTTCGATCATGACTTGTCCGCTGGTACCGATCCGCCCCCAGTTGCGAATGACCGATACGCCGCCAAATAAGGTCGGCTGGAGAGTGAGGCTGTAGAACCGGCGCATGTTGAGAGACGCATCGATCCGGTGCAAATGAATGTCGTTTCTGGCGTGGGGCATGGCCGAGAGTCTCACCGCGACAGCGAGCCACGTCCAACGACATATTTGAATCCAACGGCCGAGATCGATTCATTTCGGTAATGTTTTTCGACGGACCGCAGGGGCCGTCTTCACTCTTGCGGTCATGCGAGAGAGCAGTGATCGAGCCTTTAGTTCGCTTTCCGTAGTCCACCGCGCCGGCGCGCCGGGCGGTTTCCTGCCGTAGCGGAAATATCAGGTTGCGCTGGTGATACATCAGTTGTACGTAGTCATTGCCGATTAGACCATCGGCTCGCCTGCGGCCCTCGTCGCTTCAGGGATTAACAGGACCGTCAAGTGCGGCTCGGGAAAGCCGCACTGGCGCATGGGGAGTGGCATGCCTTCAATCAGTCGTCGTGATCTCATTGCAGCAGCGGCTGCCGTCGCTCTGGCGTCTTCGTTCGCCCTGCCGGCCTGGGCGCAAACGCAGCCGAAGCTCGAGTTCCTCTATTCGCCCTACGCCGACTACGCGCCGTTCTTCGTTGCCAAGGAATTCGGCTACTTCGACGAATTCGGCGTCGATGTGACGCTTTCGCCGAAGGGCGACACGGCCGAGACAATCCAGATGCTCGCCTCCGGCAACATCGAGGCCGGCGGCGCGACCTGGGGCGCCAGCCTCTTCAACGCACTCGACCGCGGCGCAACCGTCGCAATCATCGCCACCTTGGCCCGCATGCCGGCCACGGTTCCATCGCCATCGCCCTTCATGGTCTCGCAGAAAGCATGGGACGAGGGGATCAAGACTGTCGCGGACCTCAAGGGCAAGCGCGTCGGCATTCCAGGTCCGGGCGGCTTCGGCATGTATTCCACGGCCAAGGCCCTGGAGAAGGGCGGACTAACGATCGAGGACGTCGAGGCGGTCTTCCTGCCGCCGCCCGCGACCGCAGCCGCCTTCGCCAATGGCGCGCTTGAAGCCGGCTGGAGTATCGAACCCTTTGCCCAGCAGCTAGAGAAGCAGGGGCTTGGCCGCCGTCTGGTCGAGGACCACACCTTCGGCACCGAGCTCGGCCTGATCGCCTTCAACCAGGATTTTGTCGCGGCCAACGAGGATCTCGTAGTGCGCTTCATGGCGGGCTATCTCAAGGCCGCTCGCCTGCTCGACAATGGCGGATGGCAGGACGACAAGGTTGTCGCCGTAGTGTCGAAATACACCGGAACCGAACCCGATACGCTGCGCGGCATCCCTTATACCGTCCGCTCCGAGGACGGTGCTATCGACATGGCTTCGGTGCGCGAGCAGGAGGAGTTCTTCCGCAAGCGTGGCACGCTCGAATATGAGGGCCAGGCCAAGATTGACGCCGTCTATCGTCTCGATCTGCTGAAGCGCGCCAACGACCTGCTCGCAAGCAAGAAGTGATGGCAGTCGTGCGTGAGGCAGTGCATCCGTCCGCGGCGGAAGCGGCTCCGCCGGCTATCGAGGTCAGTCATCTGACCAAGGCCTTCTACGACAGCGAAGGCGACCGCGTGACCGTGGCCGTCTCCGATGTCAGCTTCTCGGTGGCACGCGGCGAGTTCGTCTGCATCGTCGGGCCTAGCGGTTGCGGCAAGACCACGGTCCTGCGCATCCTCGCCGACCTCGAGCAGCAGCTCGGCGGCACGGTGAAGCTGCACAGCGCGACCCCACCGGCCATGGTCTTCCAGGAGGCGTCCGTGCTGCCCTGGCTGACGGTGTCGGAGAACATCGCCTTTCCGCTCAGCCTCAAGGGCGTCTCTCGGGCAAAGCAGGAAGCGCGCGTCAGCGAGCTTTTGGCGCTGACGGGTCTTACCGACTTCGCAAACGCCCGCCCGCACCAGCTCTCCGGCGGCATGAAGCAGCGCGTCTCGGTGGCGCGCGCCTTGGTCGACGACCGCGAGATCCTTCTGATGGACGAGCCGTTCGGCGCGCTCGACGAGCAGACCCGCCTTGTTCTGCAACAAGAGCTGCTGCGGATTTGGGAGACGACCGGCAAGACCGTGGTCTTCATCACCCACAGTGTCGATGAGGCGCTGACGCTGGCCGACCGCGTGATCGTCATGTCGCCGCGTCCCGGCACATTGGTCGCCAATCTGACGGTTCCCTTCGAGCGGCCGCGCGACGTTGTCGAGATGCGGCGCGACAAGCGGTTCTGGGACATGACTTACGAGGTCTGGCGTCTGCTGGCCTCTCCTGCGGGAGCCTGAGATGAGCGCCACTCCCTTGACGCTGACGGAAGAACAATGGCGCCGGCTGAAGGCGCCGGCGCGCCGCGAACGGATCTACCGCATCGCGTCCTATTTCAGCCCGCTGCTGCTGCTGCTGTTGTTGTGGGAACTGTGCAGCCAGTTCAATCTGATTGACCGGCGCTTCTTCCCGGCGCCGAGCGCGATTGCAGGCACCGCCTGGCGCATGATCGTAAGCTTCGAACTGTTCGACCATATCGGGGCTACGCTGCGTCGCGTCGGCATCGGTTATGTCATGGGGGCCGTGCCCGGTATCATCATGGGGCTGATCCTCGGCCTGTCGCGACCGGCCCGCCGGATGCTCGGACCGATTTTCGCGGCGCTCTATCCTGTGCCGAAAATCGCCATTTTGCCGCTGATCCTGCTGATCTTCGGCGTTGGCGATGCGTCGAAGTTCGTCGTCATCGCCATCGGTGTGTTCTTCCTGATGTTTTACAACACCATGGGTGGGGTGATGCAGACGCCTCAGATCTACATGGACGTCGCCAAGAATGCCGGCGCGACCAGGCTGCAGGTTTTTCGGCGCATTGCTTTCCCGGCAGCGCTGCCGAGCATCTTCACCGGGCTGAAGCTCGCAGCCGGTTCGTCCTACATCATCATCGCTGCCGCCGAGTTCCTTGGCGCGCGTAGCGGCGTCGGCTTCTTCATTTGGGCATCATGGCAGACGTTTGCGGTGTCGCGCATGTTCGTCGGCATCGTGGCGATCTCGGCCATGGGCTATCTCACCATCCTTGCGCTTGAGGCGCTGGAGCGGCGTTTCGTGCCCTGGGCGAAGCATTGAGGGGCTGAGGAGCACAAGCTCATGACCATCGATGCTGACCCAACCTCCCATGCACCTGTTTCGGAGCGTATCTACCTGGCGCTTCGCCAGGAGATCATGCGCTGCGAGATCGTGCCTGGGACGACGCTGGATGCAGCTTCCATTGCCAGCCAGTACGAGGTCTCGAAGACGCCGGTGCGCGATGCCATGCAGAAGCTCGCCGCCGACGGGCTGGTCACGATCCTGCCGCGCAGCGGCTATCGCGTCGCCCCTATCACGTTCCAGGCCGTGCACGATATTCTCGATATGCGCGCTGCGATCGGACCGCATGCAGCTCGGCAGGCGGCACGCTACGCCACGCCCGCCGAAATAGCTCTGCTGCGCCAGATCGTCAGGGAATACGACGCGCCGATGGATATCGGCACCATGCAACAGGTTGCACGCCGCTTTCACCTTGCCATCGCCCGCTGCAGTCGCAACAAGCGCGTCGTTGCTCTTTCGGAGAGCCTGTTTGACGAGCTCGAACGCCTCTTGCGTTTCGCCATCGATTTCACGGTCAAGACCGGCGAGCATTCCGACGAGCACACAGCACTCGTCGATGCAATCGAAGCTGGCGACGGCGAGAAGGCCGCCGCAATCGAGTTCGCTCATATCAAGCACAGCCGGGAATTCCTGATCGAGCGCCTGATGACGTTGGGCTACCTGTCGGAAAGCGAGATCCGGCTTGGCAGCACTGCGCGGAGCCCGGGCAAATGATTGCGATCTCTGATGCGCAAGACGGGCTGTCGGCCGCCCTTGGCGGCAGCCGCGCAGCGAAGCTCGCGGCTTCGGCTTTGGTCGAGGCTGATGCGCTTGGCTTGCCGCGCTTTGGCATCGCCATGCTCGATGAATGGACCGCCGATGCTGCCCCAGTGCCTAGGGGCGAGGGCTCGCAGGCCATTGCCTGGCTCGACTGCTCCTGCTGCTTTGCGCCGCTCGCGGTCGCCAGCGCCACGCTCGGCTTGGCCGACACCGCCCGGCAATTCGGCGTCGCTGCCGTCTTCCTGCGCGGTGTCAGGGGCTTTGGCCGGCTTGCCCCCTTCGTTCGCCATCTCGCTGATGCCGGCCTCCTGGGCATCGCCGGCGCCGAAGGCCCGCCTTTCGTCGCCGCGCATGGCGGCAATCGTCCGGTGATCGGCACCAACCCGCTGGCGCTTGCCATGGGGCAGGGCTCGAACCGCGTCGTCATCGACGTTGCCACCGGCAGCGCTACCATGGCGGATATACGCAATGCTCGTGCTTCCGGCGCACCATTG
The DNA here is from genome assembly GCF_056398585.1 of Aminobacter sp. 01T433. Taxonomy (NCBI): domain Bacteria; kingdom Pseudomonadati; phylum Pseudomonadota; class Alphaproteobacteria; order Hyphomicrobiales; family Phyllobacteriaceae; genus Aminobacter; species Aminobacter sp. 01T433. Next base: position 59,804 of record NZ_JBFTPR010000021.1, on the reverse strand, counting down.
CCTGAAGGGATCGCACTGGACGGCGAAGGACAGCCGACCAGTATCGCTGCCGAGGTTGCGGCTCTGCTGCCGCGCGGCGGTCAGATTGGTTCGCTTCTCGGGCTCGTGGTCGAGCTCATGGCAGGCGTCGCCGGCGGTGGCAGAGGGGATCCGAAGGGGCGGGGCGTGTTCATCCTCGCTTTCGATCCAGCACGGGCTGAAGACCGCATCGACTGGCAAGCAAAACTTGCCGGGTTGAAGAGTGATTGGACGGATGGCGGTGGTCACTGGCCACGCGGCGGCAGTCTGTCGTCAGAAGCCGTACTGGATGGTGATTTCGCACGGCGTCTCGACGCCTATCTCCGCCACATGACCAGCCGGGCCGCCCGATGATCGCGCCGGCCACTTACCTACAGAGTTTATGATCCAGATGACGACAAAGCCAGTTTCCGCGCCTGTCCTTTCAGTCGAGCCTGTCGATGGCCTCATCGACGAGCCGCGCCGAATTGTCGTCTCCGGTCTTGCTCCCGACGAACTTGTCGCCATCTCCGCCCGCACTGAGCGAGCGCGTGGCGTGGCATGGATGAGCCAGGCGACCTTCATGGCCGACGCGCAGGGCGTGGTCGATCTGACCCGTGACGCTCCCGTCGGCGGTGATTATGCGGAAGTCTCGGCAATGGGCCTGATCTGGAGCGAGCAGCCGGTCGACATCGCGAGCGCTGAACTCTTTGCCGACGATGTCATGCAGCCCCTGCAGACGATGTTGACGGCCGAAACCGCCGATGGCGCCCAGGCCGAGTCCAAGCTCTACCAGGGTTTTGCCGCACCAGGTGTGGAGCGGCAGGAAATCCGCGAGGACGGCCTGGTGGGTACGCTGTTCACGCCGGTCGGGCCGGGTCCTCATCCTGTCGTGGTGGTGCTTAACGGCTCCGGTGGCGGCATCAACGAACCGCGCGCCGCTTTGCTTGCATCCCGTGGCTACCTGGCCTTTGCGCTCGGCTATTTCAAGGCGCCGGGCCTGTCGCCATTCATCACCGAGACTCCACTCGAATATCTCGAGACCGGCCTGCGCTGGGCACGCCGGGAACTCCAGCCAAAAGACGGCTTCGTTGCGGTCAGTGGCCAGTCGCGCGGCGGCGAACTCGCGCTCCTGCTTGGCGCCACCTTCCCGGACCTGGTCTCCGCGGTGATCGCATTCGTGCCCGGTGCCGTGGTCCATGGCGCACAGGGTGCGGGCGATCCGACGCGTGGCGGCTGGCAAGGTACTACTTGGACCCGGGACGGAATTCCCCTGCCGCATCTGTGGCAAGACAACAGTGCCGTGCATTGGCACCCTTGGGCCGGCGACGCTCCGCCCAGCCGGCACCACTCTGTCTTCTTCGAGGGGCTAAAAGACACGGCGCTTGTGGCGCGCGCGCGCATTCCGGTCGAAAACATCGCAGGTCCGGTGCTGCTGATCTCGGGGCGAGATGACCGCGCCTGGCCGTCCAGCCTCTATTCGCGCATGGTTGTATCGACGCTCGGCCAGCACGACCATCCTCACTTGGTCCGCCATCTCGACTTCGATGATGCCGGGCACGCCATCAACCTGCCGATCGTGCCGTCGACGCAGCTGAGCCGCCTGCACCCGGTCTCGAAGGTACCCTACACCAACGGCGGCACGCCCTCCGGCAACTCCAGAGCCGACGACGGTTCCTGGCGCGGCATGCTCGCCTTCCTGGGAGAGGTCACCGGCTCCGCCGGTCAAGACTGAGCCGGAACCCTCATGCGCAAGCAGACAGCTGAATTCTTCGAAAGGGAGACGAACATGCCCACAAGAGAGCATCTAGAAGGCCAGTGGCGCGAGTGGCGCTACGCTCATGTCGCCAAGATGTTTCGCCCATATGGCTGGACTTCGCTGGTTGCCCAGTATTGGCTAGAAGCAGATGACAAGGACGTCAGTTTCGACCTGCTTCCCGGCACCTGGTCGGTCGAAGGTGGCAAGGTCATGTTCACCCCGCCCGTCTCAGGGCCGACGCTTTCGGTTGATGGCACGTATCCCACGGGGCCGGTCGAAATCATCCCCGGCCGCAACCAGACCTACGGCCACGGCAAGAGTGAGCCGGTCTACTTCGGCGTGAACGAGGTCGAGGCGATCTTGCGCAGTAAGAATGATGGCCAATCCCTCTACGGCGTGCGCGTGCGCGACCCCAGGGTGGCGACGTCTGTGGAGCAGGCTGGTGTCACCGCTTTTGACTACGACCCGGCCTGGCGTATCCGCGGCGTCTACACGCCGACCGCGCACACCGAGTACGAGGCAGAGACCGTGGAAGCTGGCGTGCGCGAATCGACGCCGCGCATCGGCACCTTTGCCTTCGAGCACAACGGCAAGAGCTACAGCATCGAGCTGATTGGCAAGGACACGGCAACAGGTGTCCAGCCGGTGGCACATGTGCGCGACAAGACCAGCGGCCCCGTCACCTACGGCGCCGGGCGCGTCATCGAGCTGCAGTTCGCCGATGATACGAACACCCGCATTGACTGGATCGATTTCAACTACGCGGTCGCGCTGCCATGCGCCTTCACGAACTTCGTCACCTGTCCGCTGGTTCCTCGTGAGAACCAGCTCGATTTCGAGGTGCTCGCAGGCGAGAAGCGCCCCTCGCAGGATGTGGCGAGGACAATGACCTACCAAACCAGAACAGACGGCGCTTCCTGACGCGCATCGCGGCTCACTCGAGGTGTTCATCAAGAACTGATGGACACCCGCCCGTTGCGGCCGTCATAAGTGGTTTTACGGGAGTTCCTGCCACTGCAAAGAGATCGCGCCAGGTAGCCCGAGGCAGGGGATTCGATTTCTTCGGCGTCGGCTGCCCGTTCGGTCGGTGAAAACGTCAAGAGCCCAGTAGCTCGGACATGGCGCCCACTGCTGTTGGATAGCCGTTAGGCCCAAGGCCAGCGATCACCGCGGTCGCGATCTTCGATACGAAGGAATTGTGATAGTAGGCCTCGCGCCGGTGGATATTGGAGATGTGCAGCTCAATGATAGGGCCTGTACACATCTTCAGCGCGTCGAGAATGGCAATAGAGGTGAAAGTAAAGGCGGCGGGGTTGATGATGACGCCCGCCCTCTCGTCGATCGCCTCGTGGATCCAGTTGATGATCTCGCCTTCGAAGTTCGACTGATGAAAGCGCAGCGGCCGCGCCCCGGCCGCCTTGCGGCACATGGCCTCCACCTCTTCAAGCGTGGTGGTTCCGTAGATTTCGGGCTCACGCTTGCCGAGACGGTTGAGGTTCGGACCGTTAATGACAAAGATCGGTCTAGGCATTTTGGTCTCCATCTAGGGTCAGCCCTGGTAGCCGAGCAGCCGGGGCAACCACAGTACGAGTGAGGGGAAGAAAGTGATCAGCGCCAGCGACGCGATCATTGCCCACAGGAACGGCAGCACATCGCGCACGATGTCCTTTAGTGGCACCTCGGCGATGCGCGTCATGATGAACAGCAGCAGGCCGTAGGGTGGGGTCACCAGGCCGAGCATGATGTTGACCACGACCATCACGCCGAAATGCACCATGTCGATGCCGAGCGCCTGGGCTGTCGGGATCAGCACTGGAACGATGACGAGCAGGATAGTGGTGCCTTCAAGCACGCAGCCAAGTAGCAGCAGTAGGATGTTGACAAGGATCAGGAAGCCTGTCGGCGACAGATCCCAGCTGGTGAAGATGACCTTCAGCGAGTCCGGGATGTTTTCGACCGTCACCACGTAGTTGAACACCAGAGCGCCGGCAATCAGCATGCCGATCGAAGCGCTGGTGCGCGCACTTGCCAGCACCGAGCGGTAGAAATCGACGAAGCTGACGGAGCGATAGAGAACGACGGAAATGAGCAGGGCATAGGCGGCGGCCACCGCTGCGGCCTCGGTCGGCGTCGTGATGCCAGAATAGATGCCGCCCAGAAGCACGACTGGCATCATCAGCGACGGAAACGCCCGCCAAGTGATGCCCGGCAGTTCGCGCAGCGGCGTCGGCGCTTCTACAGGGAAGTTGTGGCGCTTCGCCTGGTAGGCGACGATGCCCATCTGCGATGCCGCCATCAAGAGGCCTGGGATCATGCCGCCGAGGAACAGGTAGCCGATGGAGGCATCGGAGACGAGCGCGTAGATCACCATTGGGATCGAGGGCGGAATGATCGGGCCGATCACGGCCGTCACCGCTGTCAGCGCTGCGGCGTAGCTCGGCGTGTATTTACCGTCCTTGGTCATCATCATCTGCATCATCTTGCCGGTGCCGGCGGCATCGGCGATGGCCGAACCCGACATGCCAGCGAAGATGATGCTCTGGACGATGTTCACGTGCGCGAGGCCGCCGCGGAAGCGGCCAACGATGGCATCGCAAAAGCGCAGCAAGCGTTCGGTCATCGAGCCGATGTTCATCAACTCGGCAGCCAGGATGAACAGCGGCACGGCAAGGATGATGTAGTTGGAGTACATGCCGTTTAGGAGCTGCTCGGCAGCCGTGCCCATATCGAGCCCCGCGAGCAGCAGGTAGAGGATCGACCCGGCGATCATCGAATGGCCAATGGGCAATCCAAGGAACGCTAGAACGGTGATCGCAACAACGGAAAGGGAAAATGGACTAGCGAGGTTCATACGCCCGATCCTGCCTTGGTGGGGTCGAACTCTTGCGGCGCCTTGCCGAACACGGCTTGCCAGGACAGCCAGAGGTAACGGGCGATGACGGCAATGACGAAGATGATGTAGATCGAAAACAGCCAGTCGATACGGATCTTGAGATAGGCTGTCTTTTCGACTTTCATGAACAGCACGTAGTCGAGCACAGCTGGCAGCGAGATGGCGTAAAGCACGAGGAGCGAGAACGCTGCGATCAAGAACATGATGCGGCGGACGCGCGGGGTTGCCGCGGCGTAGAATAGGTCGAAGCGGATCTCTTCTTCCTCGCGCACGACGAAGGCCGCGCCCCACAGCACCAGCCATATCCACAACACGACGCTGAGCTCGTTGGTCCAGCCGATCGGCAGGTTGAGCAGGTAACGGAAGATGATCTGGAGCAGGAACGCCGCGAACATGGCGACCAGCATTGCGGCCAGCACGTTTTCGCCACGACGATAGAGCCAGCCGCCGAGGCTGCGATATGAAGGGGGCAAGGGATCCTCCCGCTTGGGCCGATTTTTTCGGAGACAGGGCGACGGGCGGCGGGCATCACTGCCCGTCGCCCGTCGGAGGACTACAGCGCGTTGATCTTTTCGACCATGCCCTGCGGCCAGTCTTTGGCCATGTCCGAAGCCAGGTACTTGTCCTGTGCGAACTTGCGGAACGCGGCGACATCGGGCTCGTAGATATTCAGCCCCTTGGCCTTGAACTGTTCGACCAGTTCCTTCTCGCGGGCGAGGTGCTTTTCAGTGCTGAAGTCGATTGCAGCATCCGCTGCGGCCTGGAACTTCGCCTGCTGCTCTGGGCTCAGCGCGTTCCAGACCTTGTTCGACACCACCAGCAAGTCGAAGCCGACGAGATGCGACGTCAGGACGATCTGCGACATGACTTCGTAGAACTTCATGTTCTCGACGTTGGGTAGCGGATTGTCCTGGCCATCGATCGCTCCAGTCTGCAGGCCGGTGTAAACCTCGGCATAGGCCATGGCCGTCGGGTTGGCACCGAGTGCCGAGCCCAGGAACTGCCATGCGTCGCCGCCGGGCATGCGCAGCTTCACGCCTGCCAGGTCAGCGGGCGTGGTGATCTTCTTTTCGGGCTTGAGGCCAACCTGGCGTGCGCCGAAATAGGTTGGGCCAAGAACATGGATGCCGAGCTGGTCGGAGGCCATCTTCTTCAGTTCCGCTCCAAGATCGCTGGCAAAGAAGGTCTTGAGGTGGGCAGCGTCACGGAACAGGTAGGCGGCGGTAACGATCGACCAGGCAGGCACCTGCTTGGCGATGTCCTGCGGTGCGATGTTGCCCATCTCCAAGTTGTCGCGTTGCAGCGCCACGAGTTCGGTGCCCTGCTTGAACAGGTTGCCGCCGTAGTAGCCCTCGAAGACGAAGCCATCCTTGGTGGCATCGGCGAACATCTTCATCATGTCGGCGCGGATGTCTTGCTCCGAAAATACCGCCGAAAAGCGCAGCTTCGGCTTGTCTTGTGCAAACGCGGGCCATGCCATGGTTGTCGCGGCAAGCGCTGTTCCGATCAGAAATTGTCTGCGTGTGGCATTCAGTGTCATGGTTTTCCTCCCTTGAAATCCATTCCGTTGCTCAAGCGCCGTCAGAGCGCATTGATCTTTTCGACCGTCCCCTCCGGCGCCTTGAACAGCGCATCCGATTTTGGCCGGCAAATCATGACACAGCCTCGAAATGGCCGGCCATGGCCGCGCGGTCGGGTGCAATGCCGGTGAATAGTTCGAAGGCGCGAACCGCCTGGTAAACAGCCATGCCCGTTCCCCCGAGTGCGCGGCAGCCCAGCGCCTTGGCCTTTCTCAATAGTTCCGTTTCCTCCGGGAAGTATATGATTTCGGCGACCCACTGATCGGGTCGCAGAAAGCCGGACGGGAAGGGCACGCCGGGATATTTGGACATTCCAACCGGTGTCGTGTTGACGATGCCAACGGCGGCATTGACCGTAACGGCCACATCGGTCTTTGCCATAACCTGCTTGCCAAAGCGTGCTGTCATCCGCTGTGCCAGCTGTCGCGCTCGTTCACCGTCGCTATCGACGATGTGCAACTCACGGACACCGAGCTCAATGAGCGCATAGGCAACGGCCGCACCCGCACCCCCGGCACCAAACTGCACCACGCGGCTAAGCGAGCAACCTATCATCCCCTCGCGGAAACTTTCGGCAAAGCCCCATGCGTCGGTGTTGTGCCCTTTTCGCGCGCCACCGGAGAAAACCACCGTGTTGACGGCACCGATCGCCGATGCCTCGGGTGCCAACCAACCCAAATGCTGGATCACGCTCTGCTTGAACGGGTGTGTGATGTTCAGCCCGGCAAAACCCATCTGCTCGGTTGCGGCGATGATGCTCCCCAACGCGCTGTCGGGCAGGCCAAGTCGGTCGAAATCGATCAGCACGTAGTTGTAGCTGATGCCAAGGCGCGCGCCTTCGCGCTCATGCATGATGGGCGAGCGGGACATCTGGATTCCGCGTCCGGCCAACCCGATCAGCACCGCGCCAGGCACAACTGCGTTCGCGGCTTCGGGCTTCGCCAAGAGGCGCCCGAGCATGTCAACGAACGATCCGTCCGAATACTGCAACCTTTGTTCCCTCGCCGCGTGAGTGATGCGGTCAGGCAGCGCTGGACGCTGCTCTTGTTTTTGTTCGGGCTTGGCCGGTAAATGGCTGCGCCTGATTTGATGCACAATGTACGAACTGGTTAGTTTAGTCAACGACCAGAACCGAGGGGCGTGATGGACAGTGAAATGAAGGCGGACAAGCCCAAGGGCCGGCGCAAAGCAAAGGGTTCAACGACGCGCACCCAGGATCCCGAGGGCACCCGGCAAAATATTCTGGAAATCGCCTCGGAAGAGTTTGCGCTGAACGGGCTTTCAGGCGCCCGCATCGACGAAATTGCTGCGCGCACCCGCTCCAGCAAGCGCATGATCTATTACTATTTCGGCGACAAGGAAGGCCTGTATCTCAGCGCGCTGGAAAACGCCTATCGTCTGGTGCGCGAGGGCGAAGCCAAGCTCGACATAGAAGGCCTTTCCCCTGTCGAGGCGCTGTCGCGGCTAGTCGAATTCACGTTCGACCATCACCACCAGCATGAAGAATTCATTCGCATGGTGATGATCGAAAATATCCACCACGGCCAGTTTCTGGAACGCTCAGAAGCCATTCGCGAATTGAATGTGACGGCCATCGACCATATTGCACGCATCTATGCACGTGGCGTGTCGGACGGTGTGTTTCGAGAGGGCATCGACCCGGTCGAACTGCATTGGCAGGTCAGTGCGCTGTGCTTCTTCAACGTCTCCAACCGGGCGACCTTCTCCAAGATCTTCGGTCGCGACTTTGGCACCGAAGATCAATTGGCGCGGCTCAGGCGCAATTCCGTCGATATGGTGGTTCGCTTCGTGATGCGCGAAGCGGCCTGAGCGCGCAAATAGACACAGCTTGATACCCCTTGCGCATGCGCATATTATAAACGAACTAGTTCGTACATTGTGCGCATACGGGAGGATCAGGTGAAAACTTCGATCGCGACGGTCTCGATCAGCGGCGATTTTGCCCAGAAGCTGGCGGCCATTGCCGCAGCCGGCTTTGACGGCATCGAGATATTCGAAAATGACTTCCTCGCCTTTGACGGCTCGCCAGCCGACGCCGGCAAGATGGCGCGAGACGCTGGTCTTGCCATCACCTTGTTCCAGCCGTTCCGCGATTTCGAGGGCCTGCCCGAACCGCAACGCAGCCGCGCTTTCGACCGCGCCGAACGCAAGTTCGACGTCATGCATGAGCTTGGCACCGACCTTATGCTGGTCTGCTCCAGCGTGTCGCCGGTGTCCCTGGGCGGCATCGACCGCGCAGCGGCCGATTTTCGCGAGCTTGGCGAACGTGCCGCCAAACGTGGCCTGCGTGTTGGTTATGAAGCACTCGCTTGGGGCCGACACGTCAACGACCACCGCGATGCCTGGGAGATTGTGCGCCGAGCCGACCATCCCAACATCGGTCTGATCCTGGATTCTTTCCATACGCTGGCGCGCCGGATCGATGTCTCCTCGATACGGTCGATCCCCAAGGACAAGATCTTCATCGTCCAACTCGCCGACGCGCCGGCGATCGACATGGACCTGCTCTACTGGAGCCGCCATTTCCGCAACATGCCGGGCGAAGGCGACATGCCGGTGCGCGAATTCATGCAAGCCGTTTCGGCCACCGGCTACGACGGCTTCCTCTCGCTCGAAATTTTCAACGACGCATTCCGGGGCGGGGTGGCTAAATCTATCGCTCTCGATGGACGCCGTTCCTTGGTCAATCTGATGGATCAGGTACGGCGCGCCGAACCCGCATTGCAGGTCTCGATGCCCGAGATGCCGGATCGCATCGCCACATACGGCGTCGAGTTTGTCGAATTCGCCGCCGATCAGGCAGGTGCCGTCGAACTCGACCGCTTTCTGAATTGCCTCGGCTTCAGCAAGGCTCGCCGCCACGTCTCCAAGGACGTAGCGCTCTATCGTCAGGGCGATATCAATGTCGTGGTCAACACCGAGCGGGAAGGCTTCGCCCATTCGTCTTTCCTGGTGCATGGCACCTCCGTCTGCGCCATCGGGCTCAAGGTGGAGGATGCTCAGGCGACAGTGGACCGTGCGCGCCAGCTGGGTGTCGATCCATTTGAACAGCCTGTCGGTTTAGGCGAGCTTCACATTCCGGCTATTCGCGGCGTCGGCGGCAGTTTGCTCTACTTCATCGACGACAAATCCCGGCTGTCGCAAGTCTGGGAGATTGAATTCCGCTCATCGGACATCGCGCCGACGCTGGCATCGACGGGGCTGACCCGCATCGATCATGTCGGACAGACGATGGACTACGGCGAAATGCTGACCTGGCTACTGTTCTACACATCGATCTTCCAGACGCGCAAAGCGCTTCTGGTCGACGTGATCGACCCTTCCGGAATCGTCCGCAGCCAAGCGATCGAAAACGACGACGGTTCGCTTCGGCTGACGCTCAACGGTGCCGAGAACCGGCGCACCCTTGCCGGCCACTTCATCGCCGAAAGTTTCGGTTCGAACGTGCAGCATCTTGCCTTTGCCTGCGACGACCTCTTCGAAACCGCTGTCGCCTTGAAGGCGCGGGGCTTCGAACCGCTGCAGATTTCGCCCAACTATTATGACGATGTGGAGGCACGTTTCGGCCTTGAGCCGGAACTGGCCGACAAGCTGCGCGAACACAACATGCTCTACGATCGCGACGACCACGGCGAATATTTCCAGCTTTACGCGCCGACCTGGGGCGAAGGCTTCATCATCGAGATTGTTGAACGGCGCGGCGGCTACAAGGGATATGGTGCCCCTAACGCTCCGTTCCGCCTCGCTGCCCAAAAACGGAATATGCGCCCGAAGGGCATGCCGCGCCAGTGATCCAATCACAATGGATCCGCCGGCCGAAACTCAGCGGGCGGTGCGGCGATTTTCTGGGTGAAGCGTCTTGCCGAGGATCGTCCCGTCGCGTCCGATGACGTGGGCGCTGGCACCTACGATGAGTGGATCGTGGGCTTCCACGGTGCGTGGGCCATCGCCGTGATAGGGCAACGCGTTCAGGAAATGCCGCATACAGTTCAATCGCGCCCGCTTCTTGTCATCGGATTTGATGATGGTCCAAGGGGCGTCGGCCGTGTCGGTGAAAAAGAACATGGCCTCCTTCGCTTCAGTGTATTCGTCCCACTTGCTGAGGGATGCCTTATCGATCGGTGACAGTTTCCATTGCTTCAACGGATCCGTCTCCCGCTCGGTGAAGCGGCGCGCCTGTTCATTTCTGGTGACCGAAAACCAGTATTTGAACAGCCGTACGCCGGAGCGAACGATCATCCTTTCGAGCTCAGGGCATTCGCGCATGAATTCGAGATATTCATTCGGTGAACAAAACCCCATCACCCGCTCAACGCCAGCGCGGTTGTACCAGGAGCGGTCGAAAAACACGATCTCGCCTGCTGCTGGAAGATGCTGAAGGTAGCGCTGAAAAAACCATTGCGTTCTTTCGCGTTCGGTTGGCTTTTCAAGCGCCACGACCTTGGCAGCGCGCGGATTGAGGTGTTCCATATATCGCTTGATCGTGCCGCCTTTCCCAGCAGCATCGCGTCCTTCAAACAGGACAACAATCTTCTGGCCGGTCTCCTTGGCCCAACTTTGGGCCTTGAGGAGTTCGACCTGAAGGCGGCCCATCTGCTCCAGATAGAGCTTGTTGCTCAGTCCTACGCGATACGGGTACTCGCCCGTTTCAAAGGTGTGACGTATGGCTTCGGGATTCCTCCGAAGTGAAGGAATGTCGATGTGGTGTTCGTTCAACGATGGTGCTGGAGCCGCATCGACATGGCTGGTCGCTGTTTCTGCTGCCAGGGGCTGGTCTTGACTTGAAGCGGTCGGATTGACGTCGTCCACGCCCAGCTGTGTGCGTGCGATCAATGTCTCATCCGAGCTGGGAGCTGTTGTTTCGACCATAATGCGCACCTTCTCCGTTTTCACGATGATTGAAGAAGGTTATCGCAACCATCAGGTATGGAGTTGATCTGGATCAACGGAGGTGTGGGTCCGCTCGCAGTTCGCGTTCGGGCTGGCCATGATGGCATCGCGCTGGTGAAATCTTCGTGAGAGCCGCCGTCGTGGACCCTGTGGCGATATCCCCCAGGGCGGCAATAGAACTAGCGCTCGTTGGGATGAAAGCGGTGAGTTGCTCAAGAAACTGAAAGGGGAGCAAGCCTGGGGCGATCCAGGCTTGCCCCTCCAAAGGGTGCTAAACAATGCCCCGCGGGGGGTGGTGGCGGGGTGCGAAGCATCAGCTAGCAATCGAATTGTACAGGAATATGAATCAGTTTCAATTGGTTTGTGGACATATCTGAATTATTTTCCTATTGTCTTTTTGTTGGCTACCCGGGGGATTGGGTGGTCAATCAGACTCGAGTTGGGGCTTGCTCGGTAGTCTAGAGGAAGAGGTCCGGCATCTACGGGTGCTGGACCTCTTCTTTGGTATGAAAAGCCAAGCATCTCGCATCGGCACAAGCTCAATCGGCGCCGCTGGACTTCCTCAGCGGTGGATGCTTTCGCGCACACGCGATTACCCTCGAGGCCAACATCCAAGCCATATCACTGTTGATCCACACGGCAGGGAGAAGTATTTCTCTTGTCGACAAAAGGATTCCAGATGACCAATACCGAAACCAATTCCATTCCCGAACGCAAGCGAGGCTCGGGCGTAAAGGTCGTCTACGACCTCCTACGCGACGAGATCCTTGATCTGGTCCTGCTGCCAGGCAGCCCGATCGACGAGGTGCAACTGGCCGAGCGTTTCAAGATGTCGCGCACGCCGATCCGTGAGGCGCTAGTGCGGCTGGCGGGTGAGGGGCTGATCGCTACGCTGCCCAACCGCTCGACAATGGTGTCGAACATCGACTTCCTTAATATGCACACCTATTTCGACGCGCTGGTGCTGATGTACCGCGTGACGACACGGCTGGCGGCCCAACATCACCGCGCCGACGACCTCAAGATCATTCGCGCCCACCAGGCCGAGTTTGCCGCCGCCGTGCAGGCGCAGGACGCACTCGCCATGATCGCCACCAACGCAGCTCTGCACCAGGCGATCTCGGAAGCGGGGCGCAATCCCTATTTCTCCAGCCTGTTCAACCGGCTGCTCGACGAGGGGCGACGCATCCTCAGGCTCTATTACCAGTCCTACGACGACCGGCTGCCGCAGCGCTTCGTCGACGAGCATGAAGACATGATCGCAGTCATTGCCGCGCGTGACGTCGAGGCCGCCGACCGGCTGGCCAAGGCGCATGCCGAGCAGATCGTGGACCAGATCCAGAAGCTTTTCACCCGCAATGAGAGGCTCGAAGTGGCGTTGTGAGTTTCATTCGAATTCTTGTCGACAAATAAAATGCAAAGCGTATAATCGATGGCGAGGGCACGGAAACGGCGCCGTTTTGGCGTGGCGGTCGTGCCGATATCACAGCCCCAGAGGAGTTTGAGATGAAGGCGAAGATTTTCACCGGCGTAATTCCCGCACTGATGACCCCTTGCAAGGCGGATCGCACCCCTGACTTCGACGCGCTCGTCCGCAAGGGCAAGGAGCTGATCGCGCAGGGCATGTCGGCGGTCGTCTATTGCGGCTCCATGGGTGACTGGCCGCTACTGACGGACGCCCAGCGCATGGAGGGCGTGGAACGCCTGGTGAAGGCGGGTATTCCTGTCATCGTCGGCACCGGCGGCATCAACAGCGCCTCGGCGGTGGCCCACGCGGCGCACGCCCAGAAGGTCGGCGCACAGGGCCTCATGGTCATCCCCCGCGTGCTTTCGCGTGGTTCTTCGCTCACCGCCCAGAAGGCGCATTTCAGCGCAATTCTGTCGGCGGCTGCGGATCTGCCCGCAGTCATCTACAACAGCCCTTACTATGGCTTCGCCACCCGCGCCGACCTGTTCTTCGCGCTGCGCGCCGAGCACAAGAACCTCGTCGGCTTCAAGGAATTCGGCGGCAATGCCGACATGCGCTATGCCGCCGAGCACATCACCAGCCGCGATGACGGCGTTTCCCTGATGATCGGCGTCGACACCGCCGTCTTCCACGGCTTCGTCAACTGCGGCGCGACCGGTGCCATCACGGGCATCGGCAACGTGCTGCCGAAGGAAGTGATCCACCTCTGCAACCTGTCGCAGGCAGCAGCCACCGGTGACGTTGATGCCCGCCAGCGCGCGCTGGAGCTGGAGCAGGCGTTGGCCGTGCTGTCGTCCTTCGACGAAGGCGCCGATCTCGTCCTCTATTTCAAGCACATGATGGTGATGAAGGGCGACAAGGAGTACACGCTCCACTTCAACGAGACCGATGCACTGACCGACAGCCAGCGCGGCTACTGCGAGGCGCAGTTCAAGCTGTTCAACAGCTGGTACGGCGAGTGGAGCAAGCTCCCCGGCGCGGTCGAAAAGTACAAGGGCTGACCTATACCCCTGGAAACGAAAAGGCCCTCCCGAGCGATCGGGAGGGCCTTTCTATTTGAGGTGAGGCTTGGCGGCGCATCTCGCCCTTGAATGGCCGTTTCCTATGAAACGGCGTCGAGTCCTTGTGCGAGAAGGCGGTCGAGTTGCTCGATCTCGGCGGCGGTGAGCACGATGCCTTCGGTCTTGGATTTGGCGCGCGCGATATAGCGGCGCTGCGAGGGCAGGCGGGCACCTTGGCCGGCGATCGCCTCAAACAGCGTCTCCGCCCTGGCGAAGGGATTGCCGGGACGGCCGGCGGAGAAAGCTTGCGGCGAAAAGGCCAGAATGAGTTCGCCATGCGGCGGGGCGAGTGTGGTTGTGCCGAGATATTCCAGCACTTCCGGGCTGGTCAGGTCGCCGATCATGATGCCGGCGAGCAGCTCGATCATCGTGCCGATGGCCGAGCCCTTGTGCCCGCCGAAGGGCAGCATGGCGCCGGCGAGTGCTGCCGCCGGGTCGGTGGTCGGGTTGCCCTCAGCATCGATGGCCCAGCCCTCCGGCAACGGCTTTCCGGCACGGCGGTGCAACTCGATCTCGCCGCGCGCGGCGACCGAAGTGGCAAAGTCGAAGACGTAGGGTGGCTTATCCTCGCGCGGCCAGCCGAAGGCAAAAGGGTTGGTTCCGAGCAGTGGCTTGTTGCCACCGGCGGGCGCCACCGATGCGTAGCTGGGGCACATGACGAGACCGGCAAGACCTTGTTCGGTGATGGCCTCGACCTCGGGCCAGAGGGCGGAGAAATGGGTGCAGTCGTTGATGACGAGGGCCGCGAGGCCAAACGAACGGGCGCGCTCAGTGAGCGCCGGTAGGCCAAGCTCGAAGGCCGGGTTGGCAAAGCCGCTCTTGGCGTTGACCCTGACGATGGCTGAACCTTCCTGAAGCAACAGTTCCGGCACGGCGTCCGGCCTGACCTTGCCAGCTTTCACCGTACGCAGGGTGCCTTCGATACGGTAAATGCCGTGCGACTTGCAGGCGTCGCGCTCGCCAGCGACGATCACGCGGGCGAGGGCGCCCGACTGGACGGCGTTCAGCCCTGCCTTGCGGAAGATTGCCTCGACGCGTTCGTGCAGCGCGCTGATCGGCAGGGCGGTGGTCTCACTCATATTGTCTCTCTCATCGAAGTCGCGCCCGATGGGCGGTCGTGGCGGTTGAAATTGTGCATACATAGAGTATACAAATACTCGACAAGTGCAAATCGACTGCGTGCCGATCGTCGCCGATCCCGCGCGTGATCATCAGAAAGGAACCTCGTATGGCCTTTACCCCCAAAGGAAAACACCTCGTTGCGGGCGAATGGCTCGACGGTGTCGGCACCTTCGAAAGCTCTCCAGCGCACGGCCCGGTGCATCAGTTCGCTGCCGGCTCGGTGCATCTGGTCAACCGTGCCTGCGAAGCCGCCGAGGAAGCCTTCTGGAGTTACGGCTACTCGACACGCTCTGATCGCGCCGCCTTCCTGCGCGCCATTGCCGACGAGATCGAAGCCCGCGCCGATGCGATCACCGAGATCGGCAGTCAGGAAACCGGCCTGCCGGAAGCGCGCCTTCAGGGCGAACGCGGTCGCACGACCGGTCAGCTCAGGCTGTTCGCCGACCATATCGAAAAGGGTGATTATCTCGACCGTCGCCTGGACGCGCCTCTTCCCGATCGCCAGCCCGCACCGCGCCCGGAGATCCGGCTTATCCAGCGGCCAGTGGGACCGGTGGCTGTGTTCGGTGCCTCGAACTTCCCGCTCGCCTTCTCGACCGCTGGCGGTGACACGGCGGCAGCACTTGCCGCCGGCTGCCCTGTCGTGGTGAAGGGCCACTCAGCGCATCCCGGCACGGGCGAAATCATCGCACAGGCCATTGAAGCCGCTATCCGCAAGACCGGTGTTCACCCAGGGGTTTTTGCGTTGATCCAGGGCGGCAGCCGCGAGGTCGGTCACGCTCTGGTCCAGCACCCGCTGATCAAGGCGGTGGGCTTCACCGGTTCGCTCGCCGGTGGACGCGCGCTGTTTGATCTGTGTGCAGGGCGGCCGGAGCCGATCCCGTTCTTCGGCGAACTCGGCTCGGTCAACCCGATGATGATGATGCCCGAGGCGCTGAAGGCGCGGGCCGAGGCGCTGGGCCAGGGTTGGGCAGGTTCGCTGGCCATGGGTGCCGGCCAGTTTTGCACAAACCCCGGCATTGCTGTGGTGATCGATGGTTCTGACGCCGACCGTTTTACAAGTGCTGCGACCGAAGCGCTCGCCAAGGTCGGCCCGCAGACCATGCTGACCGACGGCATTGCCAAGGCCTATCATGAAGGCACGGCGCGCTTTGCCACGCGCAACACTGTCAAGCCGCTGCTTATGACCGAATCGTCGGGCCGCAGCGCTACGCCCAACCTGTTCGAGACCACGGGCGCGCAGTTCGTCGCCGACCATCTTCTGGGCGAGGAGGTCTTCGGGCCGCTCGGGCTGGTGGTCCGGGTCGACTCGCTCGACGAGATGGAGCAGATAGCGCGCCGCTTCGACGGCCAGCTGACCGCGACCATCCACATGGATGCTGGTGACCTCGAAGCCGCTCGCCGCTTGCTCCCGGTGCTTGAGCGCAAGGCTGGGCGGGTGCTGGTCAATGGCTTCCCAACCGGGGTCGAAGTGGTTGATTCCATGGTGCATGGCGGGCCGTATCCGGCCTCGACCAATTTCGGTGCCACCAGCGTCGGCACCATGTCGATCCGCCGCTTCCTGCGCCCGGTTTCCTACCAGAACATGCCGGAAGGCCTGCTGCCCGAGGACTTCCAGGGCTGATCCAGCGCGCTCACAGACGCGGGCGGGGCTTTCCGCCGGGAAGGCCTGCCCGCTGCCGCGCCGAAATGCCGCACTCATATACTTTTTGTATACGCCTTGTATTTTTGATTTGATTTACGCTCTCTGACGCGAAATAGTGCGCCGGCGTCATCTGACGAACCTACTCAGGGAGAGAGTGTAATAATGAAGACCTCGGTCCTCGCCTTCGGCCTCATGGCCGCCACCGTACTGACCAGCCAGGCTCAGGCCGACAAGTTGGACGACATCATCGCGGCAGGTACGCTGCGCTGCGCTGTCGTGCTCGATTTCCCGCCAATGGGCGCGCGCGACGAGAACAACAATCCGATCGGCTTCGACGTGGATTACTGCAACGACCTGGCCAAGGCGCTCGGCGTCACTGCCGAAATCGTCGAGACGCCGTTCCCCGAGCGCATCCCTGCGCTGATGTCGGGCCGCGTCGACGTGGGCGTCGCCTCGACCTCGGACACGCTGGAGCGCGCCAAGACCGTCGGCATGACGATCCCCTACTTCGCCTTCGAAATGGCTGTTACCGCCAACGACAAGACCGGCATCAAGTCGTTCGAAGACATGAAGGGCAAGGTCGTGGGCGCTACTGCCGGCACCTACGAGGCCATCGCTCTGGAAAAGCAGGTCAAGGAATGGGGTGCAGGCGAGTTCCGTCCCTACCAGACGCAGGCCGACGTGTTCCTGGCTCTGAGCCAGGGCCAGCTCGACGCCACCGTCTCGACCTCGACCGTTGCCCAGGCCAATGTGAAGACCGGCAAGTTCCCCGGCATCGCGGTGGTCGGCAAGGCGCCGTTCGATATTGACTATGTGGCTCTCTTCACCAATCGCGAGGAATACGGCCTCATCAACTACCTCAACCTGTTCATCAACCAGCAGGTCCGCACCGGCCGGTATGCCGAACTCTACGGAAAATGGGTGGGCGGCGAAGTGCCCTCCCTTGCGGTGAACAACGTCTACCGTTGATCTGACCGTTTCTCTGGCGGCGCGAGGCAATCACCTCGCGCCGTTTTCCCTCTCAGTGCGAGACGGTAATGTTCCACTACACCTTCCATTGGAACCAGGCGTTCAAGGCATTGCCGCAGATGCTCGATGGCGCGCTGGTCACGCTGCAGATCGCGCTCCTGTCGATGGTCATTGGCATGGCTATTGCGCTTTGCCTGACCCTTTTCCGCCTGTCGGGCAATCGTATCCTCGGCGGCTTCGCCACGGCTTGGGTCGAAGTGGCGCGCAATACGCCGGCACTGTTCCAGATCTACATGGCCCATTTCGGCCTCGGCAATTTCGGCATCCACCTGAGCCCGTTCGTCGCGCTCCTGGTCGGCATCGCCTTCAACAATGCGGGCTATCTGGCCGAGAATTTTCGGGGTGCGCTGAAGGCGATCCCTGACACCCAGGCCCGTGCCGGGCGTTCCCTTGGCATGACCTCGTTGCAGGCTTTCCGGTTGATCGTGCTACCGCAGATGCTGCGTATCGCCTTCCTGCCCGCTACCAACCAGATGGTATGGGCAATCCTGATGACTTCGCTTGGCGTCACAGTCGGCATGAGCACCGACCTGGCGGGCGTCACGCAGGCGCTGAATGCCCTCTCTTTCAGAACCTTTGAGTTCTTCGCGATCGCCGCGGTGATCTACTACGTCATCGCCAAGGCGGTGACTCTGGCCGCCCGGGCATTTGCCTCGCGCATGTTCCGCTACTGAGAGAGGCAAGAGATGTTCAACACTGCCCTCACCTGGGGTGACCTCGCCTTCCTTGCGCAGGGCGCGGGGATGACGCTTGCCGTCACCGCCGTCTCTGTCGCCGCCGGCACTGTGCTTGGTGTCCTCTTTGGCGTCATCCGCTTCCAGCTCGGCCCTTACTGGGCCGCACCGCTGACCTTCGTCCTCGACGTATTCCGCTCGGTACCCTTGCTGATCCAGCTGGTGCTCGGCAATGCCCTGCAGGCCATCATGAAACTGGGTTGGGCCCCGTTCACGACCTCCTGCGTGGTGCTGTCGCTCTATACGGCCGCCTATTGCACCGAGATTGTGCGCGGCGGCATTGAATCGGTGCCTGGGACCACCCGCCGTGCCGCCCGCTCGCTCGGCATGAGCTGGTCGCAGGACATGCGCTATATCGTGGCGCCGCTCGCCATTCGCGTTTCGCTTCCTTCCTGGATCGGGCTGACGCTCGGCGTGATGAAGGATTCGGCGCTGGTGCTCTGGCTTGGGCTGATCGAGCTGCTGCGCGCCTCGCAGATCCTCGTCACCCGTCTGCAGGAGCCGCTATTCATCCTGCTGATCTGCGGCGCCATCTACTTCATCATCAGCCTTCCCATCGCCCGACTTGGCGGGTATCTCGAGAAACGGTGGTCCCCCAATGATTGAGATCGAAAACGTCCGCAAATCCTTCGGCCAGCTGGAAGTCCTCAAGGGCATCGACCTCACCGTCAAGAAGGGCGAGGTGGTTACCATCATCGGCGGTTCCGGTTCGGGCAAGTCGACGCTGCTTACCTGCATCAACGGCTTGGAGCCGATCGCTGCCGGCCGGGTGGTGATCGACGGCACCGACGTCCATGCCAAGGGCACCGACCTCAACAAGCTGCGCCAGAAGGTGGGCATCGTCTTCCAGCAATGGAACGCCTTCCCACACCTGACCGTGCTCGAAAATGTGATGCTCGCGCCGCGCAAGGTGCTTGGCCTGCCCAAGGAAAAAGCAGAAGAGATCGCGGTCAAGCAGCTGACCCATGTCGGCCTCGCCGAGAAGCTTTCGGTCTATCCGAACCGCATGTCGGGCGGCCAGCAGCAGCGCATGGCGATTGCGCGTGCGCTAGCCATGTCGCCCACATACATGCTGTTTGACGAGGTGACTTCGGCGCTCGATCCGATGCTGGTGGGCGAGGTGCTGGACACGCTGCGCATGCTGGCGTCCGAAGGCATGACGATGATCTGCGTGACGCACGAGATGAAGTTTGCGCGCGAGGTTTCCGATCGCGTTGCCTTCTTCCATCAGGGCGTCATGGCCGAGATCGCATCGCCCGAGCAGCTGTTCGATGCGCCTCAGCACCCCGAGACCAAGAAGTTCCTGGCCGCAACGCATTGAGGGCATGATGAAAGAGCAGGCGCAGGCCGACGTCATCGTTATCGGGGCAGGGGTCGTCGGGCTTTCGGCGGCGATTGCCGCGCAGGGGCGGGGACTGTCCGTCACGGTGCTGGACCGCGAAGGTCCGGCTGCTGGCGCCTCGACTGGCAATGCCGGAGCCTTCGCCTTCACCGATATCCTGCCGCTAGCATCACCGGGTATCCTGAAAAAGGCGCCGAAATGGCTGCTCGACCCGCTTGGGCCGCTGTCGGTGCCACCTGCCTATGCCTTCCAGATCGCACCGTGGATGTTCCGCTTCTGGCGGGCCTGCTCGGCGAAGCACGTGGCACATTCGACCACAGCCCAGACGGCCTTGATGGACCTGTCCAAGGCCGAGCTTGAACCCTTCCTGCGCCAGACCGGCACGGCACCGATGCTGCGCAAGGAGGGTAATCTCCAGGTCTATGAAGGCGAGGGTGAACTCAAGGCGTCGCTGCCGGGCTGGCAGGCGCGCGAGGAGCATGGGATCGAGTTCCATCACCTCAACGCAAAAGAGATGGCCGAGATCCAGCCAGGTCTCGCCACGCGCTTCACCCATGGCACGTTCACGCCGGGCTGGTTTTCGATTTCCGATCCCAGGCTCTATGTGCTGGCACTTGCCGAACATTTCCTCACGTCAGGCGGTGCCATCGAGCGTGCCGAAGTAACCGCATTGCGTCCAGTCGAGGGCGGGGTCGAGGTCGTGACATCCGACGGCAGCGTCCTTCGTGCAGGCAAGGTGGTGCTTTCCGCCGGTGCCTTCTCGCACCGGATCGCCAAGACGCTCGGAGAGAGCATCCCGCTGGAGACCGAGCGCGGCTACAACACCACGCTTCCGTCTGATGCCTTCGACGTGCGCACGCAGGTCACATTCGGCGGTCACGGCTTCGTCATTACCCGCCTGTCGACCGGCATCCGCGTGGGCGGCGCTGTAGAGCTTGGTGGACTGAAGCTGCCGCCGAACTTCCGCCGCTCCGAAGCCATGCTGAAAAAAGCGCAGGCCTTCCTGCCGGGCCTCAAGCCAGGGGGCGGCGTACAGTGGATGGGATTTCGTCCGTCGTTGCCGGACAGCCTGCCGGCCATCGGCGCGGCGCGCGCCACCGAACGGGTCATCTACGCATTCGGCCACGGCCATCTTGGCCTGACCCAATCGGCGGGTACAGCCCGAATCGTCGCCGATCTCTTGACCGGCAAGACGCCCGCGATCGACATTGCATCTTTCTCGCCTCAAAGATTCTGACAGGGGTCTCGACCATGGCCAACTATACTTTCTCTTGCCTCGACGGGCACACATGCGGCAATCCCGTCCGCCTCGTTTCGGGCGGCGGCCCGCGCCTTGAGGGCGCGAACATGCTGGAAAAGCGCGCGCACTTTCTGCGCGAGTTCGACTGGATCCGCACCGGGCTGATGTATGAGCCGCGTGGCCACGACATGATGTCGGGCTCGATCCTCTATCCGCCGACGCGTCCCGATTGCGACGTTGCAGTGCTGTTTATCGAAACGTCGGGCTGCCTGCCGATGTGCGGGCATGGCACCATTGGCACCATCACCATGGCGATCGAAAACGGCCTGATCACCCCGCGCGAACCGGGCAAGCTGTCGATCGACGCGCCGGCCGGAAAAGTCGACATCACCTACCGCCAGGAAGGCCGTTTCGTCGAGGAAGTGCGCCTGACCAATGTTCCCGGCTTCCTCTATGCCGAGGGCCTAACCGCCGAGGTAGATGGCCTGGGCGAGATCATCGTCGACGTCGCCTATGGCGGCAATTTCTACGCCATCGTCGAGCCTCAGAAGAATTTTCGCGACATGGCCGACCATACCGCCGGTGAACTGGTGGGCTGGAGCCCGAAACTGCGCGCGGCCCTCAACGCCAAGTACGAATTTGTCCATCCGGAGCATCCGGAGATCAAGGGCCTCAGCCACATCCAGTGGACTGGCAAGCCGACCGTCGAGGGGGCCCATGCGCGCAACGCCGTGTTCTACGGCGAAAAGGCCATCGACCGCTCGCCCTGCGGCACCGGCACCTCGGCCCGGATGGCGCAGCTCGCTGCCAAGGGCAAGCTGAAGGTCGGCGACGAGTTCGTGCATGAATCGATCATCGGCTCGCTATTCAAGGGGCGAGTTGAAGCGGCGGTGAAAGTTGCAGACCGCGACGCGATCATCCCCTCGATCGCCGGCTGGGCGCGGCAGACCGGCATCAACACGATCTTCATCGATGACCGTGATCCCTTCGCGCATGGTTTTGTCGTGAAATGAACCAGCAGGCCTCTGCTCGCAGTATTCTTGGTGGCACCGCCAGCGGGCCCATCATCGCCACGCAAGAAGCGCTGAGCTTCTGGGGTGGGGTTGATCCCGCAACGGGATGCGTGATCGACGTTCACCATCCGCTGCACGGAGTCTGCATCACCGGCAGCATCCTGATGATGCCATCCAGCCGTGGCTCCTGCACCGGCTCCGGCGTGCTGCTCGACCTCGTGCTGACCGGGCGGGCGCCTACGGCGCTGGTGTTTTCTGAAGCCGAGGACGTGCTGACGCTCGGCGCGCTGATCGCTTCGGAGCTGTTCGGAAAGCCGCTGCCGGTGCTCCGCCTGGAACCCGATGCCTATGAAGCGCTGTCTCGGGACGAGTCCGCGCGGATTACCGACATTGCGATCGAAGCCGATGGCCTGACACTGCCCGTCAGCCCACCCGCTATGTCCGCACTCGAACTTACCGAAGCCGATCGCGCCATGCTCGACGGTCGCGATGGCCCAGCTGTACAGCAGGCAATGCGCATCATCTCGGCCATGGCGGCGCAACAAGGTGCGCGCGGACTGGTTGATGTAACGCAGGTCCATATCGATGGCTGCATCTATGCCAGTCCTGCCAACCTGACTTTTGCCGAAAAGATGGCCGACATGGGTGCGCGCGTCCGTGTGCCGTCAACGATGAACGCCATTTCAGTCGACCGCGCCAACTGGCAAGTGCAGGGCGTGCCTGATGCATTCGGCGATCCCGCAGCACGCCTCGCAGACGCTTATGTCCGGATGGGCTGCCGCCCGACGTTCACCTGCTCGCCATATCTGCTCGACAGTGCACCTGGACGCGGCGAAACCATCGCCTGGGCCGAATCCAACGCCGTGATCTTCGCCAATACGGTTATCGGCGCCCGGACGGCGAAGCACCCCGACTTCCTCGACCTCTGTATCGCGCTGACCGGACGCGCACCGCTGTCCGGCGTCTACCTCGACATCCACCGCAAGGCACGGCGCGTCATCGACATTGAACTGCCCGAAGGTGTGGACGACGCCTTTTGGCCGCTGATCGGCTATCTCGCCGGCCGTGCAGCGCCCGACCGCATCCCGCTGCTGCGCGGGCTGGCAGCCGGGAACCCCTCGCGTGACGATCTCAAGGCACTGTGCGCGGCCTTTGGCACCACGTCCGCCGCACCTATGCTGCATGTCGAGGGCGTGACGCCAGAGGCCGGCGGCACTGCGGCCGCCGATGCGGACAGGGTCGCGATCACGCGGGCCGACATGGCTGCCGCCTGGAAGGTCCTGAACGCTGGGCCGGAAGAGGTGGAACTCGTCGCCATTGGCAGCCCGCATGCCTCGCTCGACGAATGCCGCAGGCTTGCTACCGCACTCGCCGGGCGCAAGCGCCATCCAGAAGTCGCGGTGATCGTCACCGCCGGCAATCAGGTGATATCGGACGCTCGCGCGGACGGTACGCTGGCACAGCTCGAAGCGAGCGGCGTGCAGGTACTCCCCGACTTGTGCTGGTGCTCGATTTCCGAACCGGTGTTCCCGACCCGAACCCGCGCGCTGATGACAAATTCCGGCAAATACGCCCATTACGGCCCCGGTCTCTCCGGCCGCGCCGTACGCTTTGGCAACCTGGCCAATTGCGTAACTGCAGCCTTGACTGGGCAAGTGCCTGAGCGCCTGCCGGACTGGCTTTCATAGAGTGTTTTTACGCGGTTCCAGATGGAAAACTGCTTCGCACTTTTCCTGGAATTGCTCTGAGGAGGTATCATGCGCAGCACCAAAACCATCCACGTGGTCTCGGCCCATGCCGAGGGAGAGGTCGGCGACGTCATCGTCGGTGGCGTGACACCTCCGCCCGGCGACACCATCTGGGAGCAGAGCCGCTGGATCGCTAAGGACAACACGCTGCGCAGTTTCGTGCTGAACGAGCCGCGCGGCGGCGTGTTCCGCCACGTCAATCTTCTGGTGCCACCGAAGCATCCTGATGCGGATGCGGCCTTCATCATCATGGAGCCGGAAGATACCCCACCCATGTCCGGCTCGAACTCGATTTGCGTGTCCACGGTGCTCCTGGACAGCGGCATCCTGCCTATGCAGGAACCGGTGACAGAAATCACCCTCGAAGCCCCGGGCGGTCTCGTGCGTGTGCGGGCCGAGTGCCGCAACGGCAAGGCCGAGCGCATCTTCGTGCAGAACTTGCCGAGCTTTGCCGAGCGGCTGGATGCGAAGCTGGAGGTCGAGGGGCTAGGCACGCTCACTGTCGACACGGCCTATGGCGGCGACAGCTTTGTTATCGTCGACGCCGCCGCCTTGGGGTTTGGGCTCAAGTCCGATGAGGCACACGACATCGCCAAGCTTGGCGTCAAGATCACCAACGCGGCCAATGCCGCGCTCGGCTTCCATCACCCTGAAAACCCCGACTGGAAGCATTTTTCCTTCTGCCTGTTCGCCGGCCCGGTCGAGCGCACGGTAGATGGCCTCCGCGCCGGTGCAGCCGTGGCCATCCAGCCCGGCAAGGTCGACCGCTCGCCCACCGGCACCGCATTGTCGGCGCGGATGGCAGTGCTGCATGCCCGCGGTCAGATGGGACTCGACGACCGGCTGACGGCGGTGTCGCTGATCGGCTCGACCTTCTCCGGCCGCATCCTTGGCACCAGCAGGGTCGGCGACCGCCAGGCCATATTGCCGGAAATCTCCGGCCGCGCCTGGATCACCGGGACCCATCAGCACATGCTTGACCCCTCCGATCCATGGCCCGAGGGCTACCGGCTTAGCGACACCTGGGGCGCGCGCTAACCCCAGCAAGGTCGAGGCTTTCGTACCGCAGGGAGACTTGAGCATCGAGGGAGCTGGCGGTAGGTGCCGGGGTACAGATAGGCCTCGGCCCTTCCAATGGAGCGACATCGCCAGGATGCCGCATCCCATCCTGTCATGGCATTGGCTTGCCGTATAGGGCGGGGGTACATCGCTTCGCCGAGATTTACTCGATCTCATCCTATCTTGTCGTCTTCGCTTTTAGGGATTGGCCCCAATGAGTGATGCCAGCGCGCGTATGCCTCGTTGAGCTGACGCCGAAAGAGCTCCGGCGCCGTTCCAGCCCGTCAGACTTCACCCGACTTGGTGTCTATCCGCGCTTTTTGGAAGGTGGAATGCTGGTCGCCGGCGGCTGCGTACCATGGAGACGCACGATGGAGCCTGACGATAAAGCTGAGCGCGACGCGATGGTCGAGCAGGACGGCGCGGATGACGTCAACGAATCCGGCGACGACAACGACGACACCGTTGAGGATGTGGACGACATCGACCTCGACTTGAATCAAGACTCAGAGCTCGACGACGATGTCGATATCGATGTGCTCGTCATCGGTTCGCACCCCGCCATCGTCGAGCTCGACACCGAGATCGATCAGAACGGCGAAATGGATCAGGATGCCGATGTCGATAGCGACGCTGGCGGCGAGGAAGGGTACGACATCGGCGTTTCAGGTGAACAAAGACCTGAGGTCGATCAGCGGATCGAAGTCGATGTCGAGGTCAGCGAAGACAGCGACGGCAACATCATTGTCGAGATCGATGCCGAGGTCGAAGACGATGTCGAAATCGAAAGCGACCTGGATGTCGACGTGGACGATGATGACGAAGATAGCATCGATGCCGAACTCGACCAGGACACCGAAAGCGACGGGAATGTCGATGTCGACATAGAGATCCGCGATGATCTGGAAGCCGACGTGGATGTGGACATAGCCTCTCTCGTCGACACCTTGGTGCGTGGGCTTATCGATCTGGAAGAGGATGACGACGGGACCGACATTGGTGTCGATCTCGAAGACGAAGCTAGCGCTGACGCCGATGTCGACATCATCGTCGATTTGACTGACATCGACGCCTGAACTCCGTTTTCAGCCAAGCAAAGCAAGCGGGCGCGATCCCGCTTCGCCAATATTGTGTCATCCTTGATTGGGTTCATCCAAAACGGTTAACCGCTTCGGGTTGCTGTCACCTGATCGGGCGAACCAATTGGAACCTTGTTCAACCCAATTGGGCAAGGTGCATATTGGCAACTATTCTCCAAAGCCTTGAACAGGGATGCTTGGTCGCATCGATGGATTGTCGCCGGGTCTGACTGACCGTCCCGGTAGCTGTCGATCCGCTCCGGAGGCAAACGCTCGCCAGAGCGGCTTTGCTCAACAGGGAGGGTAACCCCATGGCTGACATCAAAGACAATGATTTCGACATCGATATCGATGCCGACATCGATCAGGACCTCGATCAGGACCAAGACCAGGACGTCGACGTCGATACCGACCAGGACTCAGACGTCGATATCGATAACGACAACGATTCGGATGTCGACAACGACACCGATCAGGACGCAGACACCAACAACGATGCACATGCGGACGCTGATGCTGATGCTGACGATGACAGCGACGCGGACGCTGATGCCGACGCTGACGCCGACGGCGATGCTGACAATGACAACGACACCGACACCGATGTCACGCAATCCAACGACAACGACGTAGATGTCGATCAAGATCAGAACGTCGACGTGGACGTCGACCAGGATCAAACCGCAGATCAGGACGCTGATATAGATATCAATTTCGACTTCGACTTCGCTTGATTGTGTTTGCTGACATGAGGCGCCCGGACTCTATCCGGGCGCCGGTTCGCGCCACCATGGCCGCGAGCCGTGCCGGGCCTGATTTGCACGTTCCCCAGGTGCCGGTCCCAGTGGTGTGACGCCCTCGCGGAGACATTTATGGCTCTATCCAAGGACCGAACGATTACCGAAGTCGAACGTGCGTTCCGTCGCTGCAGAGCTTCTCTGGCGATGGTCTTCGGGCTCAGCTTCTTCGTGAACCTCCTGGCCCTGACGGTTCCGCTCTACTTACTGCACGTCTATGACCACGTCCTGTCGAGCCACAGCCTCGACACGCTGGTGATGCTCACCTTGATGGTGGTTGTGGCACTTGCTGTGCATGCCACGCTGGAGGCCCTGCGCCGGGCGATGCTCGTCAGGATTGGTATATGGCTCGACGATCGCGTCCAGCCATCGGTACTCATTGCAGCCGTGCAATCGGCCTTGCGCAACGATGCGGCCGCGGCCACCCAAGCCTGGCGCGACGTCAGCGGCTTGCGCTCCTTCTTCGGCGGCACCGCAAGCACCTCCCTGTTTGACCTTCCATGGACACCAATTTTCATTCTCGCGATGATCCTCGTGCATCCGCTGCTCGGGACGATCGGCCTTGCCGCGTCGCTTATCCTGTTTGGGCTGGCAATGCTGAACGAGATGGTGACGCGCAAGCCGTTCGCTCGTGCGAGCGCTGCCTGGGGCGAGAGCCAGCACCGGTTTGAAGCGCTGTTGCGCAATGTCGAGGCGATCAGCGCCATGGGCATGTTGCCGGGGGTCGCCCGCCTCCTGCGCAACGGTCAATCCGAAGCCAAGGAGGCTCAGCTCACTGCCGCAGCTCGCGCCAGCGTCATCCAGTCGCTTGCTCGCTTCGTACGCCTTTTCGCTCAAGTCATTGTCATGGCATGCGCCGCCTGGCTGGTGATCTTGAACAGCGTCAGTCCCGGAGCAATTTTCGCAGCGTCGATCCTGCTTGGGCGCTCCCTGGCTCCGGTAGAAGGAGCCATCGGAACCTGGAAGGCCGTCACCGGCGTGCGCCTGGGCTATGGCCGCCTGCGCAAGATCTTGGCAGCCGCGCCGCAGCCGCGAAAAGCCATGGAATTGCCGCGCCCCAATGGGCAGCTCTCCATCGAACAAGTGACGTTCGTTCCGCCCGGTGCGTCCACACCTGCCTTGCGGCGGGTGACCTTCCTGCTCAGCCCAGGAGAAGTGCTCGGCGTTGTCGGTCCCTCTGGTGCAGGAAAGTCGACACTTGGTCGCCTCATCGCCGGAACCATCGACCCCACTGCCGGGCATGTCCGTCTCGACAATGCCGACATGGCAATCTGGCTGGCATCCGGGGGACATCGCTACTTCGGCTATCTCCCCCAGGATATCGAACTCTTCGGCGGCACTGTCAGGGAAAACATAGCCCGCCTGCAGGATGCAGCGCCCGATGATGTGATCGCAGCCGCCTCCATGGTGGGCTTACATGAGACGATCATGCGGCTTCCCTTGGGCTACGAGACAGATATTGGCGACAGCGGCACGAGGCTGTCGGGTGGGCAGCGTCAGCGGCTCGGCCTGGCGCGCGCATTCTTCGGCCATCCGCGCATCATCGTCCTGGACGAGCCGAACGCCAGTCTCGACGCCGAAGGCGAAGAGGCGTTGCGGGAAGCGATCCAGAACATGAAGGCGCGGGGATCAACGATCATTATCATCGCCCAGCGCCTTCAGATCCTGAGCCTGTCCGACAAGATTCTGGTACTCGACAACGGCATGATCAATGCCTTCGGTAACCGCCGCGACGTCGCCGGCAAGATCAAGAGTGGGCGGACCGCCATACCGGTCAGGCGCCCGCAGATCATAACTGCCCGCAAGAGCGTCAAGCAATTGGGACACAAAGGCTTCCCGCGATCGCCTGAGATGGCGAATGGCCATGCACCGGCAGGGGAAGCCGAAAGGGGCGGGGCATGAAACGGCAGAAAAGCCACACCAAGAAGGACGCCAAAGCCACAAATGCGGTGAGCGACGAGGCGCCCCCCAAGCAGCTACTCGCAAAGACGCGAGCCGGGCTTTCCAGCATCGCCGCCCGTATTACTGCATCCACCGCCCTAGCGCTGGCAACCGGCCGACGTGGCGGCCGGGCAGCCGCCGCCGCATGGGGTGACGTATCGGCACGCATCGTCGTCACTTTAAAGGAATGGGGCGCTGCCGGACAAAGCCGGGCCACGGGGGGCCTTGTAGCCGTAAAGTCGGCGACACAGGGCTCATTCGAGCGATACTATCCCCTCATCCCTGCTGCTGTCGGCGCCACGGGCGGCTTTGCAACCAATTGCGGCGCAGCTTTCGGCAAGTTGCTGCGCTTGACCCGTGGTTCCCTCGAATCGTGGCTTTCGTGGTCATGGGATGGGCTCACAGTCCTTGCTGCAGAGTCTGCCTCGTCCCTGGCCACCATGACGATAGCACTGTTTCGCAGGCTTGGACGTCCGCTCGCAAGGCGCCGAGAAGAACGCCTCATAGACGCCTCGAACCGGGCCAGCATGCATGACCTTGCGGCAGCACCATTGCTGCCTGCGACGCCGTTCCATCGGCTGCGCTACCTCGCCGCGAGTGCTTTCGCGATTGTTGGAATGTTTGTCATTGGCTTCGGCGTCTGGTCGATATATGCGCCGCTCGAAAGTGCCGCCATTGCCGGGGGCGCCATCGCGGCTGAATCGAGCCGCAAGACTATCCAGCATCTGGAGGGAGGCATCATCGGGCGCATCCTGGTGCAGGACGGCGATGTGGTGGCTGCCGGCCAGTCCCTCATCGGCCTTGATGACACCAAGGCGCGCGCTACTGTCCAGAT
Source organism: Aminobacter sp. 01T433 (assembly GCF_056398585.1). Taxonomy (NCBI): domain Bacteria; kingdom Pseudomonadati; phylum Pseudomonadota; class Alphaproteobacteria; order Hyphomicrobiales; family Phyllobacteriaceae; genus Aminobacter; species Aminobacter sp. 01T433. The sequence goes on along the minus strand of NZ_JBFTPR010000021.1, from coordinate 30,551 downwards.
GCTGCAGGGGCAGCTCTGGGACGCACAAGCCCTGGAGGCGCGCCTGGTGGCCGAGCGCGACAATCGCGAAACCATCTTGTTCCCAAAAGACATGCTGTCGGTCGCACAGCATAATCCAGCCGTGGCCGGGATAGTCATCGCGCAAAACAGGATCTTCGACACTCGTCGCAATCTCCAGGCGTCGCGGATCGAGATTATCGAGCAGCGCAAGGCGCAGACCGAGCAGGAAATCGCAGGGCTTCGCTTTCAAGCCAAAGCGGCCGCGGCGCGGGCGGCCATCATCAAGGGAGAAATCGCGGCAGTCGCCCCACTGGTGGCCAAGCGGCTGCAGACGCGCGCGCGCCTGTTGCAAATTGAGCGTGAGCAAGCCGAGATCGACGGCCGGATCGGTGACACAATGTCCCAAATGTCACGCGCAGGACAAGCCATTGGCGAGTCGCGGGCGATGATCCTCAAGCTTGAAAGCGATTATCAGTCAGAGGTCGCAGAGGACCTGCGCGAAACCCAGTCCCAGATCCTTCAGCTCGCCGAGCGCTTCCAAGCCGCGAGTGACATTCTCACCCGAACCATTGTGCGCGCGCCTGAGGCCGGCACGGTTACGGACCTGCGCATCCACACGACTGGAGGCGTCGTGGCAGCGGGCGAGCCGCTCCTTGACCTCGTCCCGAGCCAAGACCGCCTGATCGTTATGGCCCAGGTCAAACCGGAAGATATCGACCTGGTTCATCCCGGCCTCACGGCGCGCGTCCGCCTGTTGTCGTACAAGCATCGCCGGGTTCCTCCCGTAGAAGGGGTTCTCACCTATGTCTCAGCCGACCGCCTTATCGACACTGAAACGAAGCGGGCATTTTACACTGCGCGCATCCGCATCACCGAGGCATCGCTTCGTGCGCTGCCGGAAGTGGAAATCATGGCGGGGATGCCGGTCGAAATTTTGATAAACACCGGCACTTTCACCGTCGCCCACTATGCCCTCCGCCCCGTTTTCGACAGCTTCAACCGGGCTTTCAGAGAGGACTGAGACCAGATGGTCCCTTTCGACAAGGGCACGCGCGATCTGTTGCCGCTCTTCGACGCCGGTCCGCGAGAAATCATTGGCGCTGTGTCGGAGGAGGGTGGTGCCCCTGCCCATGCAGAAGGGGCCCCACCTCCGCCGCCGCCGTCAAACGTGCATCGCCCTGCAGATCTACCTGTGGCTGAGCACAAAGGCGATGGCGAGCACAGCACCCTGCCGATCAAGGGACCGGCATCGTCGGTCGCTGCATCGCATGGCCTGGAGATGTCCGGCAGAGAAGCCGAGGGATTTCACGTCATAGCCATATCCTTGCCACGCGACCTGCATCTGACGAAGCTTCCCGGCTCCTCCTTTTCGGAAGCTGGGCGCGTTGACGCTCATCACGAGGTGGCACAGGGCGAGAAGCCCGAACCAGGTAACGATGGAGGCGAAACTCCAAGCCGCGAGCCGGGTGAGGAAAACCGCGTCTTAGACGATGGTGGCCACAGCATTCGGGTGACACAGGTCGCGGAAGTCGACCAGGACGCGAGCATCATCGTCGAGGGCTATGTCGGCGAAGTCGTGGCGCGACTGCACATCGATCAGGACCTCATGATGGACCAGGACGTGGACATCTCCTTCACTATAGACGGTGAAGGGCGCTTCGCGATTCTGGTCGATCAAGACATGCGTATAGATCAGGACACCCAGATCGACGTTGATTTTTACGACGACAACGGTGTGCTCTACGTCGATGTGTTCCTGCACGACTCCATCGCGGTAGAGCAGGACACTACAGTCGACATGCAAATCAGCGACGGGCCCCCCGGAGGGACTGTCGACGTTCAACAAGACATAGAGCTTTATCAGGACGTCAACATTGACATCGACATAGAGGATGAACTCCAAGAGCGCTATGTCATCAAGCTTGACGTTGAAGTCCTTCAGGACGTTGACGCAGCACAAGATGCGATTGTCGACATCACTGACCGAAATGGCGAGATCGAGATGGATGTGGAGGCGATGCAAACCGCATCGGTCGATCAGGAAATCATAGTGCGAGCCGACTTTGCCCTAGCTTAGCAAGCTTAGGGAAAAAGCTGACAGAAGTTATTGAAATCGTTGCTATCGGGTGCCGGCTATTTCCGAGGCATTTGTATAAAATCCAACCATTTTAACCATAAGAGAAATTAGTTGTAGATTAGCCGCTACTAATTCTGTTATATGATCTTGGGCGGCAATAACGGGGAAGCGATTGACTATCTCGTTTACGGCCGAACAGAACGGCTTCGCTCACGAAAGTCCTTCCATAGTCGTTGTCGACTGCAATTCGCTTTCGCGAAGTTGTCTTGCTCGGATACTTCGGAACGAATTCCAAGAATTCGTCATCCTGGAAATCGAGACTGGGCACGGCTTTGACGCTAACATGGCCGGGAGGCAGGTCTCTCTCGTTGCTCTCAATATACAAAGCTGCGTGATGACGGATACGCGCGTGATCGAGTGTCTCGCCCACATTCATCAATTGCTTCCTGATGTCCCTCTGGTTCTTCTCACGCAGCTCGATGAGGCAACAATCTCCGATGCCACGATCTCCGAAGTGACCCGATATGGCGTCAGAGGCTACCTTACGGTTTCCGCCTCCATCGAGATCGCCGTGGCCGCGGTTCGGCTGGTATTGGCCGGGGGGCTCTACTTCCCGCGGTCAGTTCCAATGGACTGCGCGAACGCCGCGCCCATGCTAACCGAAAACAGCTTCGCCTTGCAGCCGCCATCGCCCCTGAACGGGATGGCACCTGATCTTCCCGCCATCGCCGGCCGGACCGACGTCGCATTCACGGAGCGAGAGCGTCAAGTGCTCGCAACATTGTTGCGGGGCCTGTCGAACAAGGTGATAGCGAGCGAGTTGAACCTGTCGCAGAATACAGTCAAATCACACATATCGCACATCATGCGAAAGCTGCATGCGACGAACCGAACCGAGGCAGTCGTTCTTTCCCAATACAACGGCCCAGCAACAGCGTAGAAATATTCCATGCCACACGTGACGGCGCGTAGTATCTCTGCCGGGGCTTGAGCACGGGTCTGCAATCCTGCATGGATCGGCGCCCAGACCTATTCGCTCAATCGGAAATTTCGGATCCGGTCGAACAGCACGGCAAGCACGATGGCCCCACCAATGAAGGTACCCTGCCAGAAGGCGTTGATTCCGAGCAGGCCGAGACTGTTGCGGATCACCTCGATCAATGCCGCGCCGATGATCGCGCCGAAGGCAGTGCCGACACCGCCGGCAAGATTGGCGCCGCCGATGACTGCGGCGGCAATGACCTGAAGTTCCATTCCAGCACCGATATTGGTGGTGACGGCACCAAGCCAGCCTGTCTGGATGATGCCGGCGATGCCAGCCGAGAGCGCCGAGATCATGTAAACTGCGACCTTGATCTTCCGCACTGGGACGCCGGTCAGTGTCGCTGCGTGCTCATTGCCGCCGATGGCAAAGACGTAGCGGCCAAATCTCGTCCAGCGCAGAACAAAGCCAGTGAGTAGCGCCAGCACGATCATGTAGAGCACCGGATTGGCGATGCCGAAGAACCAGGCGCCGCCGCCCAGCGCCAACAGCTTGTCGTGATCGGGACCGAACTGGAAAACGACCGTGTTGTTGGATGCGACCATAGCCAGGCTGCGGGCGATCGACAGCATGCCGAGAGTGACCACGAAGGGTGGAAAGTCGAGATAGGCTATCAAAATGCCGTTAAACGCCCCGATCACCAGCGCCGTGCCAATGGCCGCCGCGATGCCGATCTCGATGCTGTAGCCCGCATGCATGACGACCGCCAGCACCATGCTGCACAGGCACAGCACCGAACCGACTGAGAGATCGATGCCGCCTGTAATGATGACCAGCGTCATGCCAAGCGCGATGATCGCGACGAAGGTGACATTGCGCGTGATGTTGTAGAGGTTTTTCGTTGTCGCGAAGGAGTCGGTGGCGAAGGACAGGAAGATGCAAGCCAAGATGACGGCGACCAGGACCCAGAAGGTCTGGCTGCCAAGGACCGCCGCCAGCCAGCTTTGCTGTTTCTGCGAAATCGTCTGGTCAAGGGTAATAGCCATCGTCGACCTTCGTTTCGTTCCGATGCGACCAACAGAGTTGATTATACCTGTTCGATGGCGCCGGTGATAAGACCCGTCACTTCCTCCGGCGAACTCGCCGCAATCTGCTTGTCTGCAACCTTCCTGCCACGCCGCATCACGATAACCCGATCCGCGACCGTGAACACGTCAGGCATACGGTGGCTGATCAGCACCACCGCTATGCCGCGATCGCGCAACTGACGGATAAGGTTCAGGACTTCGGCCACCTGGCGGACTGAAATCGCCGCCGTCGGCTCGTCCATCAGCACGATCTTGGCCTCGGAAAGCATGGTGCGGGCAATGGCTACCGCCTGCCGCTGCCCACCCGACATCTGCCGGACGAGGTCGCGCGGCCGGGTCTCGGACTTCAGCTCCCTGAAAATCTCGCCGGCTCGCTTGTACATTGCCTTGTAGTCGAGGACGCGCAGTGGTCCGAAACCGCGGCGTAGCTCGCGCCCAAGGAAAACATTCCCCGCCGCAGTCAGATTGTTACACAGTGCCAGATCCTGGTGGACGATCTCGATGCCATGCTGCCGCGCTTCTATCGGGCGATGCATGATCAGTTCGGCCCCGTCCAGGCGCATGCTGCCATGGCTCGGCCGAAAGTTACCGGCGATCATCTTGACCAAGGTCGACTTGCCGGCGCCGTTGTCGCCCATCAGGCCGACGACTTGTCCCGCCTCAAGCGAGAACGAAACGTCGTTGACCGCCTGGATGGCGCCGAAATGCTTGGAAATGTTGGCGAGTTCGAGAACTGCCACCAGCCTCTAGCCTCCCGAAACATTTTCGCTGACGTCCCGCACTGTCTCGGGCCGGCCGGGCGACTTCGATCTCCCGGTAACCTCCCGGGGAAATGCGAAGATCTGCATTTACGCAAAACGCCGCGACAGCGTCAATCAATTGTCAGACGAATCCGATACCTGATGTGACAAAAATCTGTTTTGTCTGACAAATAGACGTTGACGGCCGCGCCGACTGGATATTAGCTAAGCGTGGGAGGATGAGCATGCTGATCCTTGTCACCGGTGCCACGGGCAAGGTCGGTCGCCACTTCATCGCAGGGCTGCTTGACGATCCGCGATTTTCCAACACTCGCATCCGCGCGCTTTGTCACAACCGCCTGTACGACGAAACCGACCGCGTCGAGGTGTTCCGCGGCTCGATCGCCGATCGCGACATCGTGGCCAAAGCCCTTGCCGGCATCACCCACGTCGTTCACCTCGCCACCTGCAAGGAAACGCCGGCGGACGTCATGGATGTGACGGTGAAGGGATTGTTTTGGCTGCTCGAAGAATTTCGGGCAAGCCCAACCGCCCGCCAGTTCATTCTCATCGGCGGCGACGCGGCGATTGGCCATTTCTACTACCGCAACGAGGCGCCGCTCACCGAAGCGGCACGGCATCAGGCTTATCCAGGCAGCTACGCGCTGTCCAAGGTTCTGGAAGAGGTGATGCTGGAGCAGGCCGGCATTCAGCATGGCATCAACTGGTGCTGTCTCCGCGCACCGTGGATCATGGAGAAGGACGACTTCAGATTTACGCTGTCCTTCGGCGATGATGTCTTCGGAGGTCCAGACTGGAAGACGCTGGTGCCGGAATTCGACGCCAAGCGCTATGCCAGGGAAAACACAGTGCCATTGTTGCGGGACGCCGACGGGCAGCCACTGAAGCGCAATTTCGTGCATGTCGATGACCTGGTTTCAGCAATCCTGGCGGCTATCGATCATCCGCGCGCCATGCGGCAACTCTTCAACATCTGCATGGATCGCCCCGTCGACTATGGCGAGGTCGCAGCCTACCTCGCCCGAACGCGGGGTCTCGGATCCATCGACATACCAAGCCAGCATCATTCGAACTGGATGGACAACTCCAAGGCCAAGCACCTGCTCGGCTGGCAACCAAAATACGACCTGGAATTACTCATCGACTCGGCCTGGCAATACGAGCGTTCGGAGAATGACCCTCGCATCGTCTGGTATCCGGGTTGATTTCGCGTGGCGGGCACGATGTGCCCGTTTGTTCAAAAGGGAGGAAACAATGAGGAAGGCATTATTGCTTGCAGCAGCAGTCCTGGCACTCAGCGCTGGAAACGCGCTCGCCAAGAAGCAACTCGTCATCGTCGTCAAAGGCCTCGACAACCCGTTCTTTGAAGCGATCAACCAGGGTTGCCAGAAGTGGAACAAGGAAAACGCCAGCTCGGAATATGAGTGCTTCTACACCGGCCCGGCATCGACCTCGGATGAAGCCGGCGAAGCCCAGATCGTTCAAGACATGCTGGGCAAGGCCGACACCGTTGCGATCGCAATTTCGCCTTCGAACGCCAAGTTGATTGCCCAGACCATCAAGACCGCGAACCCAACTGTTCCTGTTATGACGCTGGATGCTGATTTGGCCGCAGAGGATGCGGCATTGCGCAAGACCTATCTCGGCACCGACAATTACCTGATGGGCGCGCGCATCGGCGAATACATCAAGAAAGCCAAGCCCAATGGTGGCAAGATCTGCACTATCGAAGGCAATCCAGGCGCGGACAATATCTTGCGCCGCGCCCAAGGCATGCGCGACACGCTGACCGGCAAGAAAGGCTTGACCGAGTTGAAGGGGGAGGGCGGCTGGACCGAAGTTGCTGGCTGCCCTGTCTTCACAAATGACGATGGCGCCAAGGGCGTTCAGGCCATGACCGATATCCTCGCCGCCAATCCCGACCTCGATGCCTTCGGCATCATGGGCGGATGGCCGCTGTTTGGCGCACCACAACCCTATCGCGACCTGTTCAAGCCATTGGCCGCCAAGATCGCCAGCAATGACTTCGTCATCGGGGCTGCAGACACGATCGGCGACGAAGTGGCGATCGCGAGGGAAGGCTTGGTTACCGCACTCGTCGGCCAGAGGCCCTTCGAGATGGGCTACAAGGCACCATCAGTCATGATCGACCTGATCGAAGGCAAGAAGGTTGAAGATCCGGTCTTCACCGGCCTCGATGAATGCACGAAGGATACGGTCGACACGTGCATCCAGAAGTAGGCCAGAAGTAGGATCGCCAGCTGGAGCGCTCGGCACGCGTGCGCTCCAGCAAGCCAATGCGGATATGTGCAGTGCCGCGCGGATCTCGCGCGCACAATTGCCTGTTGCGCACATTGGAAACGGAACTGATCCAGACGAGATCAACTCGGTCTAATGCCGGACGGAAAATCAAAAAAACCTCGGGAGCCGGTCTTCGACCGCCCGCCTGCGATGCGGCGGCCCAACGCCGTGCGCATGAGCGGATCGAGCGTGCATGCCTGGCTCGCCAGCGAGATCGGTCTTAGGATCGTGCGCGGCGACTATCCGCCAGGAACAATCCTGCCCAACGAGGCAAAATGGTCGGAAACCTTCGATGTCAGCCGCTCGGCGGTGCGCGAGGCGATCAAAATGCTGATGGCAAAGAGCCTGCTAGCATCGCGCCCCAAGGTCGGCAGCTGGGTCGAGCCGAAGGATCGCTGGAACCTGCTCGATCGTGATGTGCTGAGCTGGTACGCCGCCTCACCTGACCGCGAGGTCTTTTTGCGCACGGTGCAAGAGTTCCGCCACATCATCGAGCCTGAAGCAGCGGCCTTCGCCGCCGAACGCCACAGCGAAGCGCAGATGGGAGAAATCAGCCAGAGCTGCCGAGAAATGGGCCAGGCGACGTCGCTGCAGGAACGTACTCTGGCCGACACGCGCTTCCACCTTGCCATACTGCGTGCATCTGGCAACGACCTGCTGGTGCCGCTTGGCGTGCTGATCGAATCCGCGCTCAATCACCTTTTCACCTTCGTCACACAAGAGATCCAGGATGAACGCGCCCAAGGCCTGCATGAGGTGATCGAGAGGAACATCCGGCTGCGGCGCCCGAAGGCGGCGCGCAACGCGGTGCACAAGCTGCTGGCCAATACCGACGAAGTGATCGCCCGTTCGGGAAGGTAGATGTCTGCCGCGACCTGGGTTGAATCAGGTCCGTTCAGGTGGCGTCAGGTCGACGCCGTTGATGCGCCCGATATGCGTCGCCAGCATAGGCACATAAAGTTCGGACCCGCCGGCGGCGACGGCACCTGCGAATGAATTCTTGGCGGCATTGCCCAGCGGGTTCGCCATGCCGACGGAATCGGCCATCGATTCCAGATAGGTCAGGTCCTTGACCGCATTGGCGAGGGAGAATTTGTGGGCATCAGGGTCACCTTCCAGCGTCCAACGCATGAAGGTCTGGTAGAAACCGCAATCCATACGGCCGTTACGGATAACGCTGTCGAAACGGGCGGGCGAGATACCAACCTTGCCAGCCAGCGCCAGCGCCTCGGAGTAGAGTGCGGCATAGCCGAGCGACAGGAAATTGTTAAGGAGCTTCATGCGGTGGCCATCGGCCGTTTGGCCGACATGCACGACGCGCCCAGCCCAGGTGTCGAGCACCGGTTTCAGCCTGGCAAACATCGCATCGGAAGCTCCGACCATCGTGTCCAGCGTACCTTCCCACGCCTCCTTCGGCGTGCGGCTCAACGGCGCGTCGACCAATGTGACATCGAAAGCGGCAAGCTCGGCCGCCAGCGCCATCGTCGAAACGGGATCGGAAGTCGAACAGTCGACAACGACCGAGCCCGCCTTCAGAGCCTCCTTGAGCCCCTCTGGGCCGCGAATGACCTCCTCGACCTGGCGTGAACCTGTGACGCAGATGAAAATGACGGTCGAGCGGGCGGCGACCTCGGCAGCAGTCGAGACCTCGAAAGCACCGCGGGCGATCATATCATCAGCCGGGCCGCGGTTCTTGCGGCCGAGAAAGGTCAGCGGATAACCTTTCTCGACGATGTTCTTGGCAATGCCATGGCCCATGAAGCCGAGGCCGATAAAGCCGATTTGCTCGCCTGCGTTTGCGCTGGTTGCCATTTTCCGTGCCCATCTGTTCGCGTGTTGAATTCAGCTCTGTCGTCACCGATGATATTGTCTGACAATATCTACCGATCTGGCACAATGTGGAGGACAAAATGTCGAAGCGGATCATGTTCACGGGCGGCAGTGGTAAGGCTGGCAGGCATGTGGTGCAGTACCTTGTGGAGCAGGGGCACCAGGTGCTCAACCTCGACGTCAAACCACTCGACAATCCGAAGGTGCGGACGCTGATCACCGACATCACCGACAGCGGTCAGGTCTTCAATGCGCTGTCGAGCTATATGGGGCTCCACGAGTTCGACCCGTCGCTGCGGCCGCAGCCGGTCGACGCCGTCGTGCATTTCGCCGCCATCCCCCGCATCATGCTCACGCCAGATAACGAGCTATTCCGCATCAACACGCTCGGCACCTACAACGTGATCGAGGCGGCGGTGAAGCTCGGCATCCGCAAGATCATCATCGCCTCGAGCGAAACCACCTATGGTCTTGTCTTCGCCAATGAGCCGCGAAGCCCGCAGTATTTTCCGCTCGATGAGGAATACGATGTCGATCCGATGGACAGTTACGCCCTGTCCAAGGTCGTCAATGAAAAGACAGCACGCGCCTTTGCCCTGCGCAGCGGTTTCGACATCTATGCCTTGCGCATTGGCAATGTCATCGAGCCGCATGAATACGAGCTGTTTCCGAAGTGGTTTGCCGATCCAGGCTTCCGCAAGCGGATCGCCTGGAGCTACATCGACGCACGCGACCTTGGGCAGATCACCGATCTCGCTGTCAAGAAGGACGGTCTCGGCTATCAGGTCTTCAATGCGGCGAACGACGACACCTCGTCCGACCTGCCGACGAAGGAGTTGATCGACCGGTTCTATCCTGGCGTGCCGCTGAAGCACGAACTTGGCGAGTTCGAGACACTGCTGTCTAACCGCAAGGTCAAGGATGTTCTCGGTTTCCGCAGCCAGCATGGCTGGCGGAAATATGTGCCACAAGGTTGATTGACGGCCAAGCTTGACAGGTTTCGCTGTCGGGGCAGGCAAGGAGCGAATGGCGGCGCCAGTCGCTGCCAGTGGATAAAGCAGGAACGACGAGGAAGCATGCCGGAACTGAAATCCAAGGAAATCTCAAGCCAGCCCGACCTGTCCGTAGAGGACAAGCCGCTCACGACCCGTCGGGCGAATGCCACCCGCATATCCGGATCGAGTGTGCATGCTTCATTGGCCAGCGAGATCGGCCTCAGGATCGTGCGCGGCGACTACCCGCCGGGAACGATCCTGCCGAACGAGGCCAAGTGGACCGAGATCTTCGATGTCAGCCGCTCGGCGGTGCGCGAGGCCATCAAGATGCTGATGGCCAAAAGCCTGCTTGCCTCTCGCCCCAAGATTGGAAGCTGGGTGGAGCCCAAAGAGCATTGGAACCTGCTCGATCGCGACGTCCTGAGCTGGTACGCTGCCTCACCTGACCGCGAAGGCTTTCTCAGGACTGTTCAAGAGTTCCGCCATATCATCGAACCGGAAGCAACGGCTCTGGCTGCGGAGCGTCGGACCGATGAACAGATGGCGGAGATCAGTCAGGCGCTGCACGATATGGCCAATGCCGCCTCGCTGCAGCAGCGGACAGAGGCCGACACGCGATTTCACGTCGCGATCTTGCGCGCTTCGGGCAACGACCTGCTGGTCCCTCTCGGCGTGCTGATCGAATCCGCGCTGAATCATCTGTTTGTTCATGTGACCCGCGAGGACAGCAGTCTGCAGCGGGCGCAAAAACTGCATGAAAACATCGAGAGGTGCATTCGACTGCAAAATTCAAATGCGGCGCGGAATGCGGTTCGCAAGCTTTTGGCGAATACCGACGAAATTATCGGCCGACGATCAAGATAGAGGTCGCATCGCTGAGCTGGAATCCACTTTAGGCCTGCAGGCCGCCGTCCTTTCGGCTGTACGACAATCGGCGCCGATATGTAGGAGTTGGGGCTTCGTTTCAACCGGAATGACCGCTCCGGAACTCGCCTTGCGGTCAGGGTTCAGCGCAGCGCACGTCAAATAGCCTTCTCGTCCCAACCATCGGACTTGGATGATCGCACGCGCCAGCAACGGCGAGGCGTCTCTAGTGCGATAGATTCCAAACCGCTGCGTGGTTCGAGCAGCTTCTTTGGCGGCCGGCCGACCAGGCTATGTGATGACGGTGCACTTCGTTGGCCCGAACCAAACGACGTCCTCCTTCTTCACGCCATAGAGGTGGTTGCCGATGAAAGGTTCGATTGCCCAAGCCCCGGTCATCGGGGTTTCGTTCCACGCATCAATGTAGCCTGCGTCGTAGGAAGAATCGACGCTTAGCGAATGACCGATGTTCGATAGGCGATCCAGCAGCAAGAAGGGGGTCTTCGCGAGTTCCGATTTGAAGACTGCGAAGAGGTCGCAGGCACGCATGGTTGGTCTGACTGAGTCCAGAACAGCTGCATGAATGGCCTCGACGGCCGCCAAGGCCATGCCCTGGGCAACGCTATCCCCTCGTTGAAATGTCCGCGTACAATCGCCCCACCATCCATCCTTTGTAATCGGGTGAACGTCGATCATGCCAAGGTCTATGTTCCATAGTTGACGGATGCTCGGCCGATCGGTTGGAAAACAACTCAGGGTTCCGACCCCGAACCCGATGATGGTGGGTGTCCAGACATCCTTTCCGCCGAATTCACGCACATATCGGTCCGCGCGGTCGCGGACCTCTATCTCAGTCTCTCCCGTAACTGCGTCGGTGGCGATGGCCTCGGCAATTCTGATGGCCAATCTCTGGGCCTCGACCAAGCCGGCAGGTGGCGTATCATCCATTGTATCGTCCCTATTGCTCGTTCTTTTTGTACCGACATCGACAGCGCAAGCCGTTGGCCGCCGACGTTAAGCCTCAACACATCAACGCGCGGTTGGCGGGGCACTCAGTTCGTTCATCGCTTCCAGGGTCGACCGAAGCAGCATGCGTGCACCGATGACCGAATGTTCGGGTTCGACATACTCCGCCTCGTTGTGGCTGAGCCCGTCGCGGCAGGGCACGAAGATCATGGCCGAGGGAGCCACACTATTGATGAAGAGCGCATCGTGAAATGCCCCCGACAGCATGCGTTTTGCCGGAAGGCCGAGCGATCTAGCAGCCCGGTCGAGGCAACCAAGCAACCTCTCGGGAAACGCGGCCGGCGCCATGTCGAAGAATTGCCGGATGTTCACCTCGCAGCCGGCGGCATTTGCCTGTGCGGTACAGGTGTTGCGCACCTGTGCCTCCAGTTCGTCAATTGCCGGGGTTTCCGGATGCCTGAGATCGACTGAAAACGTGACCGAACCCGGTATGGCGTTCACTGATCCAGGCTGGACCGCGAAGCGCCCGACGGTGAAGCGGGCCCGTTCGTCTCCAGGCATGATGCCCTTGAACAGTGCGTCGAGGGCCGCTGACGCCGCCACCATCGGATCGCGGCGAAACTCGAGCGCCGTGGTCCCCGCATGTGCCGCCTGGCCGGAGATCGTCACCTCCAGCCAGCGGGTGCCCTGAATGCCGTGGACGATACCGACTGGAATATTGTCGCGTTCGAGAGACGGCCCTTGCTCAATATGAAGTTCCAGATAGCCGCAGATCGGAAAGCCGAGCGGCCGCATATCCACCTGTGAAAGGGCGTCGAGCGTCGCCTTGAGTTCCTCCGTGAAGAGCGCTCCGTCGCTGCCGCGAAGGTCGGACCAGGCTTCTGGTATCGCACCCGCAGCGAAGGCCATGGAGCCCATCGTGCCGGGCGCAAAGCGGCTTCCTTCCTCGTTTGTCCAGGCAGCCACTTCGAGCGGAAGATCCGTCTCCATGCCAGCGTCTTCCAGGCTTTCCATGACTTCGAAGGCCGTCAGTGTACCGAGCGCGCCATCGAAACGCCCCCCCGTCGGCTGGCTGTCGAGATGGCTGCCGATCACGAAAGGCGGCCGATCGGTGAGGCGACCTTCTCTGCGGATAAAGAGATTGGCCATCGGATCCTGAAACACCCGAAAGCCGCGTGCCAGCGCCAGTTCGGCAAGCACTCGGCGTGCCTGCCTGTCTTCCGGCATGAGTGCTTGGCGGTTGACGCCGCCTGCAGCAGTTCCGCCGATCCGGGCGAAATCGTCAATCCGTCGCAACAGGCGACCGCCATTGATCTGAGCGTCAAAATTCATTGTCGGCTACCAGGTTCAGTGATGGATCAGCGATAGGGCGCGTCGTGGAAGGCTATTTCGAGCCGCTGTGCACGTCCGAAAATATCGCTCAGACGTTTGCGCTCCACGGCATCGAGTTCGTTGCCGGCGTCATCGAGCTGTTGCTTGAGCCACTTTGCTTGTGCTGCGAAATCCTCACGGGCATGCATATCCACCCATTCCTTCAGCAGTGGGTCACTGATCGCACGGCTTGCGGCCTCTCGCGACCAGGTCCAGTACATCCACTCGGCGGCAAACATCGCCGCGACTGTATCGAGGAAGTCCCCATCACGGGCAATCTCCAGCATGCCGGTTCGGAATTCTTCTACCTCGGGAAGGTCGAGATCAAATACGGCGGGGTCGATGCCTCGGTCGGCAAAGGTCTTTTCGAAGTAGGCGATCTGTTGGTTGGCAAGCGCATCGAGTACGGCGATCAGCCAGCGTTTCTGCTCGATCGTCTGGGCTTTCGCGGCCGCATAGGCGAAGATTGAGATCGCTGTATCGACGAACGCGCCCTCATAGACGAGATAGCGTTCGAAAGCCTGTTTGGTGAGCTGGTCCTGCTTGATGTCTTCGACGAAGCGATGGTGGACCATCGCTTCGAAGACGTCCGCGTTTTCCCGCAGGATCTGCTCGGAAAGGGTCTCCTCCGACACTCGTTCAAGCCTCCAGTGCGGGGGCGGCGGCGGCGCGGAACGCCTTTACCCGCTCGATATCGACGGGGTTCCACCATACGCCGTCGAACTTCAGCGACGAAGCGACGATGACGCCGTTGGTGCGCTTCAGGATCTCGACGATGTTGTCTTTGGTCACGCCGGAGCCAACGAGCAGCGGCAGGTGCGTGGCCGAACCGATCTCCTCGATCTCCTCAATCGTCGCCGTGTTGCCGGTGCGCTGGCCGGTGGCGATAACACCGTCGGCGTCGAAGAAGGCGAGGTCGCGGGTCAGTTCCTGGATAGACCGGTCGGCGACGATCGCGTGAGAGCCGTGCTTCACGTGGCTGTCGGCGAAGACCTTGATATGTTCGGCGCGCAGCAATGAGCGGTAGCGCATCGCTTCAGCTGCTCGGCCTTCCATGAAGCCCTCGTTGGCGACATAAGCGTTTGCCCATTGGTTGACGCGGATAAACTTGGCGCCGCCTGCCATGGCAATCGCGAAGGCCGTGATGGGGGCGTTGGCAAGCACGTTGACGCCGAGCGGTACGCCGATCGCACGTGCGATCCTGTCGGTCACCACCGACATGAAGGCAGCTGTCTCCTGGCCGATATCTTCGGGCTTGGAGAAGGGGACATCACCGTGGTTTTCGATCATCAGCCCGTGCATGCCGCCTTCAATCAGTGCTTCGGCGTCTCGCATGCAGGCATCGTAGATCGTCGACATGTCCGCGCCGCGATAGCGCGGTGCGCCTGGGAAGGCCGGGCAATGGATCATGCCTATCAGAACCTTGTCAGTTCCGAATATTTCCCTTACGGCGCTTGATGACATGTTGGAGATTTCCTGCATTTCTTTCCCTTTCGAAAGTCTGTTCATGCACGCTTACGTAATCGGTAATGTCGCTGTCGACGAAACCATCCGGATCTCGGAGATGCCCGCTGCCGGCGCATCCATTCATGGCAGCCAGCAGTCCCGCGACCTTGGCGGCAAGGGCGCCAACCAGGCTGTCGTCATGGCCCGCACGGGTCTGCCGACAAGCCTTGTGGCAGCCTTCGGCGACGGCTTCCGCGCGGAGCTGATCCGCGAACACCTGGCGAAAGAGCCAGTGATCAGCAGGCTGTTTCCGCTGGCGGGCAAATCGACCGATTTCTCGATCGTCTTGACCACACCGGACGGCGAAAACGTGAACATCACAACGACCGATTCCGCCCAGAATTTCACTCCTGCCGATGCCATCGCCTCGCTTGCCGGTGCCGCTCCCAAAGACCTTGCAGTCCTGCAAGGAAACCTTTCGGATGAAACGACACGCGGCGTGCTGGAGGCTGCTCGCGCCCGTGGCATGGTCACCGCCTTTAATCCCTCTCCCCTTCGCCCCTTCTTCGGCAGCCTGTGGCCTCTGGTCGACATCGCCTTCCTCAACGAGGGAGAGGCGTTGGCGTTGACCGGTGCTGGCGGCGAAGATGCTGCGAGCAAACTGCTTGCCGCCGGCGTTCGTGAAGTCGTCCTGACCTTCGGCGGCGACGGCGCAATGCTCGCGACGGGCGAAGGGCTTGTCCGCGTTCCCGCCGTGCCTTGCGACGTCGTCGATACGACCGGCGCGGGCGACACCTTCATGGCGGTTGCCCTTGCCTCGGCGGCGCTTCGCGGAACTCGTCTCGACCGCACGTCGATCGAGCATGCGACCCGTGCCGCTGCGATCACCGTTGCCCGGCCCGGAACCCTGTCGGCGTTTCCGTCAGCCGAACAATTGGCCTCAATCTTGGCCGCGCGCTGAGTTTTCACCCAGCGCGGGCCATGATCAAGCTCAGCGGGCGTTTTCCGTCATCCAGCCGAGAATGTTCTTCCACAGGCGGCCATAGCCTTCCCACTCGCAGAACGCTGGCGAAAGCCAATGCGGGCCGATATCGGAAGTCCAGGCAGCGGTGCGGCCCTTGCCGTGGCTGCCGAGCACCAGCAGCGGATGACCACCTTGGTCCTGCGGCAGACGGGCGATAACCTCGGCGCCGTCACGTACCTCCACTTCGTTGACACCCAGCAGAAGAGGCCACTTGCCGCCAAGACCCGCCATGACGGGGTGATCCGGCTGGACAATATCGGCGACCGCGCCTTCCGGCATTTCCACCCGGTCGTCATAGGGGAGGCAGGTGACCGGCAAGGTGTCTTCGACCGGCGTACGGCGCCAGCGGGCCTTGCCGTCGATGCCCTGGAACGAGAAGTATCCGCCGACCATCAGCAGCGCGCCGCCCTTTTCGACCCAGGCCTTGATGAGCTTCAGGCGGTTCGGAACTGTGCGCGAGTGCAACCACACGTCCGGAGGCAGCAGCAGCGAGTTTGCGCCGATGTCAGAGAGGATGATGGCATCGTATTCGTCGAGCCCGGCCATATCGTAGGGGAATTTGTCCACGGCGTCGTGAGCGGTCATGTAGGTCAGCTCGAATTCGCTGCCCTTGAGCACCTTGACGAGCGGTTCGGCTCCCAGGTGGAACGTCACGCTGCCGAACTGGTCGAAGCCCTTGTAGTGGGTTGCCGAGCTGATCCAGCTTTCGCCGACGAGAAGTACTTTTTTTGTCATGGTGTATCCGTTTTAGTTGAACGCGTGGAGGGCCGGAAATCAGGCCCCGGCTTGGAATACGGAGCGGGGATTTCCCCGCATCATTTGGTCAACTGCAGCATCAGCCAGTCCATGGCGTTTCAGGCGCGGCAGGAAATGGCGCAGCACATAGGCATAGCCATTGCCGCCATAGTGGCTGAGCATCATCTTCAGGAACACATCATGCGACAGCAGGATCCGGTCGAGATGACCAGCTTCCACCAGCCGGACGATGGCTCGGGCCGCCTCTTCGTCGCTGGGGCACTGGACCTGCTGGTCGGCATAGAAGAAATCCATGCCGATCATGTCGTATTCGATGAAAGCGCCGCGAGCGGCGAGCTCGCTCTGGTAGGCGAAATCGTCGTGCGACGGGTTCATATGGCAGAGCACTGTGTGGCGTAATTCCGCGCCTTCCTCGGCAACGATGTCGAGCACCTTGTGGCCGAGCCGGAACCAGCCCGGCAGGTGCACCATCAGCGGCAGGCCGGTTCGGACTTGAGCGCGCGCGGCTCCACGAAGCGATTTTTCTTCCTCGGAGGTAAAATCGGCTGAAACACCGATCTCGCCGATGAGGCCGATCTTCACGTCGGTGCCGTCGACGCCTTCGAGCGCTTCGACCACGATCTCGTCGGCAATCTGGTCGATGGTCATCCCGGCAACCTTCGCTGGATGGGAAGAGCCGAGGTAATAGCCGGCTCCCATCACGAAATTGAGACCTGTGGCTTGCGAGATCCGCCGAAGGGCGAGGGGATTGCGACCGATCCCATTGCAGGTGGGTTCGACCACGGTCCGGCCGCCTTCGGCAGCGAACGCCTTTAGTTCGGCTATCGCCAAGGGCTCGTCATCAAGGGTGATGTTATCCTTGTTGACAAAGGGGTCCTGCCTCAGCTCGCCGAGGATTTCTATGCAGACGAAACCTTCGGCGAGGTATTGCCGCTCCTTAGTTTTCGGTGCATGCCACCAGCAGCGACAGTCGTTGAGGGTGTGCTCGTGCATCAAAGTGATGCCGAGGCTCTCCGCCGCGACTGGCCCGTTCACGGTCATGACCTGACCGGAGCGCACATGGCCTTCGGAAAGCTCGTGGCTCATTCCGCTCACCTCTTCTTCCCGCCGAAGCGGAAGTTGGCGGTGAAGATGCGGGTGTTGAGCCATATCGCGATGAGGATGATCGCGCCGGTGACGATCTGCGTGAAGAACGGCGAGATGTGCATCAGAATCAGTCCGTTGCCGATCACAGCGATAGTGAGCGTCCCAAGGACGGTGCCAAGGATCGTGCCGCGACCGCCCATCAGGGAGGTTCCGCCAAGGACGACAGCCGCGATCACTTGCAGTTCGAAGCCGACTGCTGCGTTCGACGAGCCGGAACCGAGACGTGCGGCGATCAACAGGCCCGCAAGCGCACAGGCAATGCCAGCAACCATATAGACCGAGGCGATGATCCATTTCGCCGGCATGCCAACGCGGCGCGCCGCTTCCATGTTGGAGCCTACCGCAACCACCTGGCGGCCATATTTTGTCGAGGAGATCACTACGTAGCCGATGATGGCGACAGCAATGGCGATCAAAGCAGGAATCGGGAAACCAAAGAGCTCGCCACGACCGAGTGCAAAGAAGCCCGGAACATCCTTGATCGGGATGGAATAGCCCTGTGTCAGATAAAGCGCGAAACCGCGCAGGATCGAAAGACCGGCGAGGGTTACGATAAAGGCTGGTATGCCCTGAAAGGCGGTGAACCAGCCCTGTACGAAACCAATGAACGCGCCAAAGGTGAGCATGGCAATGACCACGACCGGCCAGGGGTAACCCATGGCAAGAACGATTGCTGCCACGGCATTGACGAGGGCCACCTGTGAGCCGACCGAAAGGTCGATGCCACCAGTGATGATGACGAAGGTCATGGCGACTGCGACGATGAGGATAGGAGCAGCCTGACGGATGACGTTCAGGATGTTGCCGAGCGTCATGAAGGTATCGGTGGTGAATGCAAAAAATAGCACGCAGGCGAGAAAGAAGAAGGTGATCGATAGCACTTGGGCGTGCTCGGACAGGAAGTCTGCCGCGGGCGAGCCCTTGGCGCGTTCGGTATAGCCGTCATTACCTGGCTCCCTCTCCGACGATCAGTTTGACGAGGTCTTCAAGATTGGTATTGCCGATTTCGCGTTCGGCAACCTTTGTGCCCTCGTACATGACTGCGATACGGTCACAGACGCGGAATAGATCCTGCAAACGGTGAGTGATGAGGATCACCGAGACGCCCTTGGCCTTGACGCGGTTGATCAGGGCCAGGACGGCTTCCACCTCCGCCACGGCGAGAGCAGATGTCGGCTCGTCCATGATCAGGACCTTGGGATTGAACGAGGCGGCGCGGGCGATGGCGATTGCCTGTCGCTGTCCGCCGGACAGCTGGGCAACCTTTCCGGTCAGCCGCGGGATGCGGATTTCCAGCGCATCCAGCATCTTGCGAGCCTCTTCGAGCATGGTCTTGGTATCGAGGAACGGGCCCTTGCTGATCTCGCGGCCGAGAAAAAGATTGCCGACGACATCTATGTGGTCACAGAGGCTCAGGTCCTGAAACACCATCTCGATGTTACGGCTGCGCGCGTCGGCCGGACCGGTGAAGCGAACTTCCTCGCCCTCAAGCGTGATCGTCCCGCCATCGGGAATGTAGGTTCCCGAGATGATCTTGGTCAGCGTCGACTTGCCGGCAGCGTTGTCGCCGACCAGGCCGAGGCATTCGCCCGGATAGATATCGAGGTCCACGCCGCGCAGCGCCTGGTGCGAACCAAATGCCTTGCGGATTCCCTTCAAGGATATGCGCGGGCTGGAACCAGCGCGGGAGGGCATAGCCCCCCCGACACCGGCGACAGCGGGAGGATGCTGTCTGTTAGTCGTCATCATTTGAAGATTGCCCGGTATGGCTCGACGTTGTCCTTGGTCACGATGGTCACCGGAACGGCGATCGTCTTTTCCACACTGCCGCCATCGGTGACTTTCTTGAGAGCGTCGATGGCTGCGGCGCCCATGGCGGACGGATCCTGCTGGATGACGGCGGCAACGTAGCCCGCGTCAATACCGGCGATCGCCTGCGCCGTCAGATCCCAGCCGAACACCTTAACGCTGTCCTGCTTGGCCTGACTTTCGACGGCGGCGATAGCGCCCATCAGAGCCGGTTCACCAGTCGCGTAGATGGCGGTCAGGTCAGGATTGCCGGTGATGAGATTTTCGGCAGCGGAAAGTGCCGTGTCCTGGACATTTTGGCCATCGACGACGCCGGCGGATGCCACGCCATCGACCTTGACGGTCTTTTCGAAGCCTTCCTGGCGGACGTTCTGGATGAACGAGTTCAAGGCGCCAACGACGCCGATCTTGGCTTTGCCATCGGCATTAGCCTTGATGTAGTCGAGGAAGAACTTGCCCATGTCAGCGCCGGCGGCTGCGTTGTCCACGCCGATTTGCGCCTTCTGCGGACCCTCGGGCAGGATTGCGTCGATGGCAACGACCGGGATGCCTGCTTCAGCAGCCTGGTTGACCGCGGGCATAATGCCGTTCACGTCGATGGCGACAACGGCAATGCCGTCAACTTTCTGCTGAATATAGGTTTCGATGGCACTGTTTTGGGCAGCTGGGTCGTTGTTGGCGTTGAAGATCACCAGCTTCACGCCGGCGGCGTCGGCAGCCTTTTGGGCACCTTCATTGATCTGGTTGAAGAAAAGCGCCTGCTGATTGATCTGTACCAGGGCGAAGGTCTTTTCGGCTGCGGCCGCAGGGCTGAATGCAGAGATCGAGGTCAGCGCGGTGAAGCCGAGGGCGGCAACGAACGTTCTGCGTTTCAAAGTCCAGGTCATACTCTTATCCTCCGAGAGTTTTTCCATTGCGGGGTTATCGTTTCGCCGGCGGAGCAACGGATTTCCGCACGATGATTTCGACCGGCAGGAGCACTTCGGGCGAAGAAGCGTCCGTTTCCTGCCAGTTTGTTTCTAAAAGCAGCGACACTGCGCGCTGTCCGATGGCTCGAACCGGCTGGCGGATCGCGGTCATGGCCGGCGCGAAGAGGTGCAGCGGCCCAACGTCGTCGAAGCCGACCACCGAGACGTCGTCCGGGATCGAGACGCCTTCGCCCCGGAAAACCTCGATGAGACCGATGACGATCTCGTCGGAACTCGCAAAGATTGCCGTCGCAGGCTTGCCTTCGGCGATAAAGCGCTTCGCCGCCTCCCGACCGAAGCCGACGGTGTAGTCGCCGGCATATTTCGTCAGCTGGGCGTCGGCGCCGAAACCTTCGCGCACGGCGTCCTCAAGTCCACTGAAACGGCGACGGGAGCTGATCATCTCGTCTGGTCCGCCGATGAACAACACGTTGCGGTGACCGTGTTCTACGAGATGCTTGCCGGCCAGATATCCGCCCTGCCGGTTGTCGCAGAACAGTTTCGGCGTGCGGGCGCCGGGTACGTCTTCGTCGGCGACCACGACCTTTCCGGTGCGGTTGATGAGCGACGCGAGTTGCCCGTCGTCGGGATGGTTGGTGACAAAGATCAGGCCGTCGACATGATTGCGGTCGATCAGTTGCAGGTAAGCGATTTCGCGACCGGCGCGATTGAGCGTCGCATAGAGCGAAACCGCAAGCCCGCGATTGTCGGCCTCTTCTTCCACAGCAGCAACGAGCGTTGCGAAAAATGGGTTGGCGATATCGGGGACGACAAGACCGATCGTGTCGGAGCGGCCGCGGCTTAAGCGTCGTGCATGCGGGTTCGGCTGGTAGTTGAGATCGCGGATCGCATCTTCGATGCGCTTCTTGGTTTCATGCGGCAAGTCAAGCGAACCGTTCAGCAGCCGCGAAACGGTGGTTACGGAAACACCCGCCACACCCGCGACATCCTTCAGGCTTGTAACCTTCTCCCTGCCCACCCTGTCGCGCTCCCTACGTTTGTAAAACGCTTTACTAAACCGCTTTACAATAAAGCCGCAGACTCAAGCCGGCTGTCAAGAGGCCTTTGTCAAAGCCATCTAAAAAGGAGGTTGGAGCGCTCCGCGAGCACCTGACAGCACTGATCGCCAGCGGCGGCTAGCTCGGCCAGTAAATGGCGTCGCAACGTGCTGTCGTCTGTAAGTGCTATCTCGTCCTATGCGATAGCGACACTCAAGCCCAACATCGTGTAGTGGCAGCCCGGAGAATGGATCGGAGGTCGATCTCGCCATCGTCGTTTGGAGCGTGCAATGTCCGCCGTACAGCTTCGCTATTGGCAACAAGACAAGCCACAGCCGTTTCTGGATCACCGTTGAGAATGTGGCGCGTCAGTTTGGCCGAAAACTCTGCGGAACGTTCGGTTGCCGGCGCGGCCTGATAGGTGGAAAGGCCAGTGGCAAGTCGCATAAGGTTGCGCTCCAGCGCACGCGCAATAACAAGGTTGCCGTGAACCAGCGATAGCAAGAGCAGATACTCGATATGCAACCGCCGTGTCGTATGGAAGTCTTGGACAACGTCGGCCACCTCTTCGATTATGGTATGCGTATCCAGATTTTGGCGCTGCTCGTCGCTGATCCGAGATGGTTCCAAAGCTAGTCGGGTAACGATATGGGTCATTGCTGCATCGACGGCCTCGAGCAATTCCTCCACATCACGAAGTGTCAGTGAGGCGATATAAGCGCCGCGATTGGACGGCAACGTCACAACGCCTTCTTGCTCCATAATGGCCAGTACCTTGCGGACAACCGTCCGGCTGATCCCGTAGATCTCGCTCAAGGCAATCTCTTCGAGTTTGGTGCCAGGCGGCAACTTCCGGTCGATGACGGCATTCCAGATGTCATTGTAGATTGTTGCCTCCACGCCAACGAGCGGGACCAGCAGCAATGCCATGGCGTCCTGGTCGTGCATGGCAGGCGAAAGATAGCGATTTGGCACGGGGTCCTCCTGCGCGTTTGACATGTGAATTCTGCCCAAGCCTATCCGGGCAATTAGCTTCCACATTCGCAGGCCTAGTCGCCTCTAAAGTCACGCAGGCAAAGCCGGTTGGCAAACCCGCTTGCCACAGCCAGCCGGGCCGCTCGCTGCTCCGAACCGGATGGTTCGGCTCCTTGAACATCGAACTTTGAGCTGATCGTCTCGAGCAGCAGCGTGTCTTCCGCTGCAGCAACGAGTGCGGCGACGGCGAGGGGATCGACGTCGATATCCACGAGATGCATGTCAGTTGCCGCATCGGCATAATGTTTCAGCATCGCTCGGATCAAGTCCTTCTTGGATGCGAAGTGATGGAGCAGCCCGCCTTTGCTGACGCCTGCCTGTCGAGCAACCGCATCTAGCGTGACTTTGCCAAAGCCATTTTCTAGCGCAACATGAATGGCCGCGCGGAACAGGCGCTCCTTCGGCCCGCATCCTCGCTCCGGAGCCGACCTATCTGCGGCCGGCTCCCTGTTGGAACTATTCATTCGGCCGGAACCTGCACTCCCTCAGGCGCATCCCCGCTTGCCTGTTGTTCAGGTTTACTGCGTCCGAACATCTTCATGACGAAGACGAAAAAGACCGGAACGAAGAAGATGGCAAGGACGGTTGCCGAGATCATCCCGCCCAGCACGCCGGTGCCGATGGCGTTCTGGCTGGCGGCGCTCGCGCCTGTGGCGATGGCCAACGGCACAACACCCAGACTGAAGGCCAGTGACGTCATGATGATCGGCCGGAAGCGGAGCTTGGCCGCCTCGACCGTCGCGTCGATGAGCGACATTCCCTCCTTGCGCAAGTCCCTGGCGAACTCGATGATCAGGATCGCATTCTTGGCGGAGAGCCCAATGATCGCGATCAGGCCGACCTTGAAATAGACGTCGTTCGGCATGCCCATATACATCACCGCCAGCACCGAGCCCAGAACGCCCAGCGGCACCACCAGGATCACGGAAACCGGTATGGCCCAACTCTCGTAAAGTGCTGCCAACAGCAAGAACACAAACACGATGCTGAGCGCGATCAGAGCAGGAGCCTGCGAGCCGGACTGGATTTCCTGGAGCGATTGACCTGTCCATTCATAACCAAAGCCAGCTGGCAATTCACTCACCAGGCGCTCCATTTCCTCGATCGCAGCTCCCGACGAGTGGCCAGGTGCCGACTGGCCGCTGATGCGCACGGAGGGATAGCCGTTGTAGCCAACGACCTGAGCCGCTCCCTTTTGCCATTCAACGCTGGCGAAAGAGGACAGAGGCACCATGCCGCCATTGGCGTTTCGTACGTTGAGGTTCAGCAGGTCTTCGGTCTGCATGCGGCGCCCGGAGTCGGATTGCACCGTCACCCGCTGCATCCTGCCGGCGTTCGGGAAATCGTTGACGTAAGCGGACCCCAGATTGGCCGATATCGTCGAATTGATGTCGGCAAAGGTAACGCCGAACGTGTTCGCTTTTTCGCGGTCGATCAGGAGATTGACCTGGGCTGCGTCGGGCATGCCTTCAACCCGCACGCCGGTGATGACCTCGCTCTTTGCGGCAGCCGCGAGCAGCTGGTCGCGGGCGGCGGCGAGGGCGACCTGACCACGGCCCGACCGATCCTGGAGACGGAAGCTGAAACCGTTGGACGTGCCAAGGCCTTGGATCGGCGGTGGCGAAAGCGCGAAAGAGACCGCATCCTTCATCTGGAAGAGCGCACGGTTGGCGCGCCCAGCGATGGCCGCGGCCGAGTTCTGTTCGTCGCGCTCGCTCCAGTCATCGAGGGTAACGAAAGCAAGACCGGCATTCTGGCCCGCGCCTGAGAAGCTGAAGCCGTTGACCACGATCATGCGGTCGACCGCTTCCTCGCCCATGAAGATCGTCTCGACGGTTTCGGCAATAGTCCGCGTGCGGTTGCTGCTCGATTCCGGCGGCCCCTGGATATCGACGATCAGAAAGCCTTGGTCTTCGTTCGGCAAGAAGGAGGTGGGGAGCTGAATGAAGGACCAACCGAGACCGACCAGCAGCGCCAGGTAGATGATCATGAAACGGCCGGTCCGCTTCACGATCCAACCGACGCTCGAAGTATAGCTGCTCGTCGTCCGGTCAAAGCCGCGGTTGAACCAACCAAAGAAGCCCTTCTTCTCGTGGTGCCCCTTGCTGACCGGTTTCAGGAAACTGGCGCACAGCGCAGGTGTCAGCGATAGTGCCAGGAATCCGGAGAACATGATCGACACGACCATCGTCAGGCTGAACTGCCGGTAGATGACGCCAACGGCTCCCGGGAAAAACGCCATGGGCACAAAGACGGCCGTGAGAACCAGCGTGATGCCGATGATCGCGCCGGAGATCTGCTTCATGGCCTTGCGCGTCGCGTCCCTTGGCGACAGCCCTTCTTCGGCCATGATGCGCTCGACATTTTCGACCACGACGATGGCATCGTCGACCAGGATGCCGATCGCCAGCACCATAGCAAACATCGTCAAGACGTTGATTGAGAACCCCGTGGCCAGCATGACCGCGCAGGTTCCGAGCAGCGCCACCGGAACGACCAGTGTCGGGATGACCGTGTAGCGGAAGTTCTGCAGAAACAGGAACATCACCGCGAAGACGAGCACCATTGCTTCAAGAAGCGTATGGATGACCTTTTCGATCGACACTTTCACGAACGGCGAGGTGTCGTAGGGGATGGCGTATTCCAGGCCTTCGGGGAAAAAGCGCGACAGCTCCTCCATCTGCGCCCGGACGGCTTCGGATGTCGCCAACGCGTTGCCCGTCGGTGACAGCTGTACCGCGATCGCTGCGCTTGGCTTGCCGTTGAGCCTGGTGGAGAAGTTGTAGTTTTCCGCGCCGACCTCGACGCGCGCTACGTCCGACAGCCGGACCGACGAACCGTCGGGATTGGCGCGCAGCACGATCGAGCCGAATTCTTCGGCGGAGGTCAGCTGGCCCTTCACCAGGACGGTGGCCGAAATCTGCTGCGTGATCGGGTTGGGATCAGCCCCGATGCGGCCAGCGGCAACCTGCGCGTTCTGTGACCGGATCGCATTGGTGATGTCGTCCGATGTGAGCTTCAATCCGACCATCTTGTCAGGATCGATCCAGATGCGCATGGCGCGCTGCGTTGCAAACAGCTGCGCGCGGCCGACACCGTCGATTCGCCGGATTTCGCTGAGCACGTTGCGGCTAAGATAATCACCAAGCCCGACGACATCGAGGGAGCCGTCTGTCGACGTAAGGGCGACCATCATGAGGAAACCACTGCCGGCCTCTTCAACCTGGATGCCCACCTGCTTGACGACCTGCGGCAAGCGCGGCTCAACGCGGCGAACGGCGTTCTGGACGTCAATGGATGCCTGGCCGCTGTCGGTCCCAGGAGCAAAGGTCGCGGTTATGCTGACCATGCCTGAGGAATCGGACGTCGATTCGAAATAGAGGAGCCCGGCGACGCCATTCAGCTCTTCTTCGATGGGCCGAGTGACACTTTGGTAGATGTCTTCGGGTGCGGCGCCGGCATAGGTAGCGGAAATGGAGACCTGCGGTGGGGCTACATTCGGATATTGCGCGACCGGCAGGAACGGAATGGCGATGACGCCGGCGAGCATGATGAAGATCGCCACGACCCATGCGAAGATGGGTCGATCGATGAAAAACTGAGGCATGTTTTCTGTCCTTAGCCGGCCTTGGGCTTGCTAGCCGGCTCCACCGAGCCGGCGCTGCCAGTTGCTGGCGCCGTATCCTGGGGCTTCCATGTCTGGGCGGTCACCGGAGCACCGGGCTTGACCTTCTGGAAGCCTTCGACGACGACCTTGTCGCCTGCCTTGAGGCCTTCTTCCACGACCCAACGGTCACCGGTCACGCGTCCAACCCGAACCGTCCGAAGGTCCGCCACGTTGCTGTCAGTCACGACATAGACTTGCGATCGCCCGCCTGAATCGCGCTGGATCGCCTGCTGCGGAATCGCGATGGCGTTCTGCTGGATGCCTTGCTCGATAAGTACGCGGACATACATGCCCGGCAGCAAGTCCCCTTCAGGATTGGGGAACTCGCCACGAAGCGTCACCTGTCCGGTGGTGGCATCTACTGCTGCCTCAAGGAACAGGAGTTTGCCAGGGTGCGCATATTCACTGCCGTCATCCAGTCGAAGCATAACGCGAGCAGCACCCGCCTCGGCATTCGTCAATGCGCCGTTTTCGAGCGCGCGCCGAAGCCGGAGAAGCTCGTTGGCCGACTGGGTAAAATCGGCATAGACCGGATCGATCTGTTGAATGGTGGCCAGGCTTTCAGGGCCATTGGCGCTGACGAGCGCGCCTTCCGTGACCATGGCACGGCCGATGCGTCCGGAGATAGGTGCCGTGATTTCGGCGTAGTCCAGATTGAGTTGCGCCGTCGTAAGTCCCGCGGTGGCAATCGCCACATCGGCGTCTGCCTGTGCGAGTGCCGCCACCGCGTTGTCGAGCTGCTGGCCACTGGAAACGTTGCGTTCGCGCAGCTCGTTCTGCCGGTCAGCCTGCTGGCGGGCCTGAAGTTGGACGGCTTGCGCGCGCTGCAGCGTCGCCTCCGCGCTCGCCACCTGTGCGCGGAACAGCGCCGGGTCGATGCGGTAGAGCACGTCGCCTTCCTTCACCAGGCTTCCCTGTTCGAAGACGCGCTCGAGCACGATGCCCGAGACACGTGGCCGCACCTCGGCGATGCGGGTTGGGGCAATGCGTCCCGGCAGCTCGTTCAAAATGGGAAGGGTTTCTGGAACAACCTCGATGACGCTCACGGCGGGGGGAGGAGGGGCAGCCGGCTGCGCCTCGGCAGAGCTTTTGGCATCACTGCACCCTGAAATGAAGGCGAAAAGGGTGGCGGCCGCTGCAAGTTTCAGCGGCAAAACGTAAGTGCGCATGAGAGAATCCAGAAAAAGTTGACGTTTGCCGGGACGGCTAGCGAGGCCGTGGCGATGAATGGCGGCAGCTGTGAGCGATCAACCGCCAGCCGGTGAATTGGTGTCTTGGGATCGCAGGTGTTCTGCGTCGACCAGCCACTGGATGTCGCGGAGAATGCCTGCACGTTCGGCGTCAGACCAGGGGTTCAGATTGTGCAGTTCGAGCCTCTTGAGCCCCTCGAGCGCCAGAAACGCCAGGATGGCACCACGCGGGTTTTCCGCCGTTTCCGTGACCGAATCGATCGATCGTCTATAGGTGGCCTGCACATAGCCACGCGCTTCGGCGTTCTGGGCGAGGGCGGCGACCAGATTTACAGCGACGGCTCGCACATCATCACGGATCGGTTCGGCTGCCGCCGCAATAAGGCCATTGATGGACGCGCTCGAAACCGAACCCAGGCTGTCCGTGGTAGCTCTGATCCGCTCTGCTTCAGCTTCGAGGCGCCGCCGTATAATGGCATTGATGAGCTGCTGCTTGGATTTGTAGTCGTAGATGACACTCGCTTTGCTGATCCCGGCTTCGGTGGCGACGGCATCAAGCGTCAGATGCGCGGCGCCATCGCGGACAACCACGAGCTCCGCCGCATCCAGTATGTCGCTCTGTTCGATTACCCTTGGACGGGCCATACGTTCACGCCTGCGCTGCCTAGAATTAATTTCCGACTGGTTGGTTATTATAGGTGCGGCGCAACAGAAAGTTCAATTCACCAATTTGTGTACCGACTGGCGAGCCACAGCATGCCGGTGCGCTCGCAGTCTGGGTCATAGCTGCGATGTCCGGATGTGACAGGATGGCAGGCCGCAAGCAAAGGCGCGCTGTGCTCCTCGGAGGGTCCGTTCGCTATGTTGGTTCCATAATTCCCATTACGCGGCAATAGGTAATCATTTTAATTACTTATTAGATTTCAGGCCTTTCGCCCATCATCTGAACTCGCTGCCACGAAAGTGCCTCGGATACAGGACGCCGGCAGAGATGGCGCATTTGCGAGAGGCAGGCTTATCCCCTAACCTCCCAACCGGCAACGTAGGACGCCGAGTGAGGTGCCGTTGGTCAGGTTCAGTCGCAGGCTCCCCAGCATCGACCGCCCGCTGGGCCTGGTGGAGATCGGCATGTCCAGGGCAGCGAACAAATGCGCGCAATTTGCTCAAAGGTTGAAGGCGGTGATGAGGGGAACGCCAAATAGCCGGGCCCAGGATGTGGCACTGGCTTTCTGGATGGCTACAATTGAAGTGCCCGCAGTCCACCAGCCATTGCCGGTCGCGACGACAACTTCAGGCGAATGCAGCATCGACTGCAGGACAGGCCAAAGGATGAGCTGCTCGTAGCAGATCAGCGGCGCAATCTCACGCCCGTCTAGCTCGACCGCTGGATTGGCGAACAAGTGCGCCCGCGCCCCACCGCCCTGTCCGGACCATGCAAGCCAGGGCTGCCACATGGAGACCGGGACCGGCATGCGCTCGCGATAAAGCACGCGGGCGCGCTCGGCCGAAATCGCGACCATGACATTGTCGTAGGCTTGCAAATCGGCGATTGCCGCGCCGGCGATTACGGTAATGTCGATACCATGCAGCTCGTCGCGCCAAAGCCGCTCGACCGTTGGTGTCCAGAAACCGAGAGTGCTTTCAGGTAGGACAACCACACGGGCTTCCTCGCCAGCTGCTTTCACCGTTGCGATCAGCTGACGGTGCTGCTCCAGTCCGACGACGCGACCGAGGTTTTGGCCCAGTTCAAGGTCTACACCTATCCAGCCGTCTGGTACGGTAGGTGGCATCCAGGTCGTGACTGACCATGCGCAAAGTCCTCCCAATACTGCGGCCGCGAACGGCCACCTTCTCCCTGTCATGACCAGCATGATGATCGCGGCCACACCTAACCCGGCCCACCCCCAACCAGGAAACAATACACCGGCTGCCGTCAACGGGTGAGCCCAGCCGACTATCCCGAACGGTGGCACCGCCAAGAGGAGCGATGCCAGCCCAAACCGCGCTGGCCGCTTCCCACCAGGACGATTTGTCCAAAGCACCGCATGAACGGCAACGAAGGAGAGCGACGCGACGATCCAAAGCAACAGGCCGTGCCAGAGATTGGATGCGTAAAAGTTGGTAACGCCCTGCGGCAGGCCACGCGAGGCGGCAAGGAAATATCCTAGCGACACCATAGCCGCGATCACGCGGGACGGCGACCAAGCCCAAAGTGCTGGAGAGGCGAAGGCAAGCGGCAGGGTCAGCGGATTTCCGCTCCAGGCGACGCCGCCGACCAACACTGCAGCTGCTATCAGCATGACGCCACACACAGAGTCAGGGATGGAAGATGAGGACCGGACGGGCGCGCCCGAGGAGGCCAGATGCAGGGATCGGCCCGAAATATCGGGAGTCATATGAGCTCGCCATGGATGAGTGGAGGAAGATGTAGCCCGGCGGCACGATGCCCCCGGCAAACGGCGCAATCGCTCTGCCGCGGCCGTCCTTGTGACGAATGTGCGACGCATCAAGCGGTCTGCTATCGACGATGACATCGGCGTCGACCTGGACAAGCTGGCCAGGAAGCGCCACGATTGTCTTAAGGAGCGGCGCCAGCCCGCCAGGGCAAGTGCCGCGACGGAGATAGCCGCGGCCGAACGCATCGACGAATATACCTGTCGCCGGGGGGCAGATGAAGACCAGGTCTCCAACGACCGTAGGACGGTTCATCGCCTCGATGCGCCATAGGCCGATGGGCGCGCTGGGTGTCAGGTTTAACCTGTAGCCGCCGACCCAGCCAATCACCGCAAGCGATGCCGCGCCGGCTGCGGCGATGCCGAAAACGGTTACGATACGCCCTCGCCTCATAGCTTCCATGCTGTGCTCTGGCGCTGCGCCAGTTGTAACTGCTCGGCCTGTTTCAATGTCTGCGTTGTGCGCTCATGGGCAGCGAGCTGTTGGGCCGCCCGCATCACCGGCCAGGCCTCACGCAGCTTTTCGCGCTCGCCAGGGCGAAGGCCCTCGGCGGCATTGTCGAAGAGGCTACCCGACGGCTCTCGGGCGGCATTGACGAGCAAGGCCCGCTCGCCGAAGCGTTCAGTGACGGCACGGTTGAAGCCATCGATCTCGAGCTTCGCCTCGCGATTGTCGAGGGCAAGGCCAAGAGCGGCGGGAAGATCGTTGCGGTCGATGGCGGTGCGGATGTTTTCCAGCACTGACCTTGCGGCTTGCGACAGCGCCGGGATGTCGATCGAGACACGATGACGAAGCACCTGCTCCTCCTTCTCGATCCTTGCGG